>CAZFVT010000050.1:0-13943 GCA_964522355.1 uncultured Woeseiaceae bacterium
CCATCGAATACATGGTCGGCAATCGACGCATCCGGCTGACCGAAACCACGGACTTCGACATCTCCAACTTCATTCGCGTTGCCGAGCAGTCCCGCGAAGTCCGGTCAAGGCGCGATCCCGAAGCCCCGCTGAAACCGCAAAACCAGATGCAGGAGCAGCTTCAGCAGCTTGCTGCCGCGCCGGGCAGCGGCGCCGTCGCCGACTTTGATATGACGCTGCCGGAGATCGATCTTGGCGTCGATACCGGTTCCAGCATCGCGATCGCCCGTCAGCTGACGCCGCTCGTACGCTTCCCTGCCGAATACCCGATGAGCGCGCGGGCAAAGCAGATTGAAGGCTATGTGCTGGTGCGCTTCACGGTCACGGAAACGGGTTCGGTAGCAGATCCGGAGGTGCTGCGAGCGGAGCCGGCAGGAGTCTTCGATCGAGCGGCCCGTCGCGCCGTCATGCGCTGGAAATACCAGCCGCAGATGGTCGATGGCAAACCGACGAGCGTCGTTAGCTATGCCCGGCTGACGTTCCAGATACTCGAAGAGGACAAAGAATAGTGAGGCCGCTCGTCCTTCGGGTGGTTGCTGCGGTTCTGCTGTTGACTGCTGCGACCGCTTACGCGCAGCAAATCACGCCGCCCAATCCATCACGATCGACCTTTATCGCCCTGACCGAAGTGCAGGAGCTCTGGGAAGCGGAAAACTATGCCGCTGCCATCCCCAAGCTAGAGGCCCTGACCGAGCGGGTTCGCGACAACAACTACGAGTTTGCGTTGGCGCACCAGTACCTGGCGAATACCCACGTGCTCTCCGGCGACAACGACAGCGCGAGGGTGTCCGTCGAGGCGGCACTTAGCAAGAATGAGCTGCCGCTCATGATTCGCAACGACTTCGACATCTTCTATGGCCAGCTGCTGCTTTCCGATGAGGAATACGCGGTGGCCGTAGAGCACCTGGAGCGGTGGCTGAGTACGGTCTCTGCATATCCCAGCAAGATGGCGCCGCCAGAGCCGCGGCAGCTCTTCTACGTGGCCTATGCCAACTACATGGACAAGAAGCTGCCGAGAGCGCGCGAGCTGATCGAGCGAACCATCGATGAAGCGCCTCAGCCGAACGACCAGTGGGAGCGTGTGTACTACCAGATTCTCTACGAACAGCAGGAGTACGACGTGGCGCTGGAAGTGCTGATCGGCCTGCTGGAGTGGCGGCCGCAGAGGGAAGAGTACTGGCGCCTGCTGGCCAATCACTACATGCAGCAGGAGCAGCATCGTGAGGGCCTTGCCGCCATGCTTCTGGCCAATCTTGTCGACCCGGCAACCACCCAGGTTGACGTGGAGCGCATCGCGAACCTGTTCGCGCTCGTCGAGATTCCGGAGCGCGGAGCGCGCCATCTGCAGGCGCACATCGACAGCGGTGACATCAAGGCAGACTCGGCCATGATGCGCCAGCTCGGCGACCTTTGGCTCATGGCGAGGGAGCGCGACAAAGCCAAGTCAGCGCTGCAGGCGGCGGCCGACCAGGCTCCGGACGGTCGGACCTATCGCCTGCTCGGCGGCGTGCACTTCGAGGACGAAGAGTGGGAGGCGGCCTATGCGGCGTTCCTCGAGGCGCTTGATCTCGGCGGTCTACAACAGCCCAGCCAGGTACGGCTCCTCGCCGGTATCAGCGCCTACCGCGCGGGCATGAACAGCGAAGCGCGGGTGGCGCTGGAAGCCGCAGCCGAGGACGAGTCGTTGCGCGGGCAGGCCGAAGCCCTGCTCGACCGGCTATAGTAGACACCTGAAACCCACCGGCGAGAACTTCCGGTCGGCGCCGGAGTCTCAGGAATGCCGCATCCTTCTACAGGTAAGCCCTTGCTCACAGAGACCGCAATAACCCGTTTCCGTCGCCCCGTGTCGTCGGTTCCTCTTTCGCTCGGTGTTCTTGCCGCGATGCTGTGGTCTTCCGTTCAGGCAACCGGAATCGATGACATGCTTGATGACCTGCGATGGCAGTCCCGCGTGCTGCTGGTGTTTAGCGCAAACGAAAACGATGCGCGCGCGAAGGAATTCCTCGCGGCGGCGGCGGGCGATGCGAGTTGCGAGCTTGAGGAGCGCGACCTCGTGCTTGGGCACATCACGCAATCCGGTGGCTCGTACCTGGGCGACTCTTCCGTCAGCGCCGCCGACGCCGACGGCGTGCGTAAGCGCTTCAGGGCCGAAGACGAGTTCCTTGTGCTGCTCATCGGCAAGGACGGCGGCGCCAAGGCCAAATACCCGGACGTGCCCGAGCTGGAAGAGATCTTCCGCCTGATCGACGGCATGCCCATGCGTCGCCGCGAGGTTCGTCAGCAGTCAGGAGACTGCTCGAACTAGCGCGTCCTTTCGGCACTTGCTGGTTGCCATTTTGCGGCTTGCATACGCTTGACAGCTTAAAGCGGCGTGCCAAAGATGATTCAAAGGTACCCGGCAGGACTCTCAATGAACTCACAGACCCGATCATCCAGGCGTTCATGGGCATGGCTGGCCGTGCTGGTCTTGATTGCATCAGCCGCACACGCGCAGCAGGACGACGACGGCAGCTGGTACCCGCGCAGCATCACCAGCGAGCGGGGCTCTGCCGTCATTCACGCGCCGCAGGTTGAAAGCTGGACGGATTTCGCCGTGCTGTCGGCTAGGGTTGCCTTCGAGATTCGTCGCGCGGATTCCGACGAGCAGTGGGTGGGCGCTCTAAACTTCAGCGCGCAAACCGACACCAACCTGGCGGTGCGCGAAGTGTTGCTGCACGACATCGAGGTGGAGAGCCTCAACATCGACGGCCTGACCCCCGACGCGGACGAGTATCTTCTGATTCGCGACGCCTTCACGTCGCTGTCGCGGCGCGTCCCGCTGGACCTGGTGCTGGCCTATCTGCCGAAGGACACGGCGCCCGCCGGCAGCGCGGGGCTCTCCGCCGAGCCGCCGCAGATCTTCGTGTCCACGGAGCCGGCAATCCTGTTCTTTGTCGACGGCGATCCTCGCATCCTGCCCATCGAGGGGACTGATCTCACGTTCGTCCTAAACACGCCCTGGGACGTCGTGCGCGAGGGTGATGGCGGTGACCTGTTTCTTTGCCACGGCTCGGACTGGCTGACGGCGACCGACTTCGACGCTGACTGGCGCTGGGCAACCGCTTTGTCCGAAGAGCTTTCCCGGTTGCCGGATACCGACAACTGGGATCGGGTTCGGTCCTGCCTGCCGGCATCCCTGAGCAACCCCAAGGTCCCGGACACTGAACCACCCTCGGTGTTCTATACGAACTCCGCCGCCGAGCTGCTGCTCTTTGACGGAGATCCGGCGTGGACTGCGATCGGCGATGAAGGCTTGAGCTATGCCTCAAACACCGAGCAGGAGCTTTTTCAGGTGGGCGAGCAGAACTACCTCCTGCTGAGCGGCCGCTGGTTCAGCAGCGACTCGCTGGAAGGGCCCTGGTCACTGCAGTCGTCGCTGCCCGATGCCTTCCAGTCAATTCCGCCGGCGGACGGCGACGATGCTCATGAGAAAAGCTACGTTCGCGCGAGCGTGCCGGGCACTGAGGAGGCCTGGGAGGCCGCACTGGTAGCCTCCATCCCGAGAACGGCCGAGATCCAGCGTGGCACAGAAAGTGATCTCGCTCTCGACGTGACCTATGCCGGCGAGCCGAGGTTTGCGCCGATCGAGGACACCGGCATCGAGCTTGCGGTCAACACCAGCTTCCAGGTGCTGCGATACGGCGGCACCTATTACCTCTGCCACAATGCGACCTGGCTGACGTCGTCCTCAGCGACCGGCCCATGGGTCTTTGCTGATTCGATTCCGCCGGTGTTCAAGGACATTCCACCGACATCGCCGGCCTACAACACGACGTTTGTCGACGTCGAAGGTGAAGACCTCGAGAGCATCTTCTACAGCTACACCTCGGGCTATGAAGAGGCTTACGTGACGGAGGAAAACACCGTCGTTTACGGCACCGGCTACGACTACGGCGGCTTCTTCGTTTCCATGGCGTTGTTCTACGGCTTCTACGATGGCTATCCCTATCCGCCCTACTACTGGTGGCCGCCGACCTACGGCTACGGTTCCTGGTACAACCCGGGCACCGGACGCTACGGCGAGGCGATTGTCGGCTATGGACCTTACGGCGCCGCCGGCGGTGCGGCGGTCTTCAACCCCGAAACCGGCGTCTATGGTCGTGGCCAGGCCGTCTGGGATAACGACGAGTTCGCCGGACGCGGCTTTGCCTATAACCCGAACACCGATACCAGCCTGTCGCGAAATCGCTATATCGACTTCGAGGACAACGAGGGCTGGAGCCAGCGCGTTGCCCGTCGCGGAGACGAATGGCGCTACACCGAGAGCGAATGGGAAGACGGCCGCATGGTCACCGAGTTTGAGTCGTCGCGGGGCACGGAAGGCACGGTCGTGCGCGAGCGAGACGGCGACACCATTACCAGCGACGGTGAAATTTCTCGCGGTGATCGTTCGGCCACGTTCGAAACAACCCGTGAGCGTGAAGGCGATGCCATCGTCTCCGAGGGCTCGATCACCGGCGAGAACCGATCCGCGACCTTCGACAGCGTCATCGAGGACGGACAGCTTTCAGGCAACATCCAGGGCTCGGAGGGCGGCTCCGGCACGGTCGACCGTCAGCTCAACGATGGCGAGATCACTGGTGGCGGCACCTTCACCCGCAACGGCAACACCATAGAAACCGACGTCACCCGAGACGCCGACGGCGTCACGCGGGAGTTCGAAACCAGCGGCGGCGGCCAGGGCGTCTCGCGTCGCAGCGGCGATGACGGCGGGTTTGTCTACGAGTCCGGCTCGGGCGACAAGTATGCCGGCCGCGATGGCAACGTCTACCAGAAGACCGACAGCGGCTGGTCAAAGGTAGAGAACCCCGGAACCGCTAACGCGCAATCCGGCTTCGGCAACCGGCAGGCGGCGACCAGCCGGGCCGACAATCTTGCCGGCCTAGAGCGCGACTACCAGAGCAGGCAGCGCGGCTTCGATCGCTATGGCAGCCACCGGGCGTCCGGCGGGCGCATGTCGCGCGGGCGCGGCGGGATGATGCGACGGGGTCGGCGTTAAAATCGGTAGGTTAAATTACCCGGCCAATCTCGCGAATCGAACCGGGTGTCGGCTTAACAGCTGGGCCAGGTCGACAACGATCCGTAGACTAGCCCTTCGCCGCCATCCGAGGAGAAACCTTAATGCCCGGGCCCAAATGTTACCTGCACAAGCTGCTGTCAGTATTTGCTGTCATTGTGCTCACCTTTGGAACGGCAAGCGCCGATGAATCCAACCCGGAAGGACGGCTCTACGCGCCCTCTGACGATGCGGTAGCGGATGTTCGCCAGGCGCTTTCAGAAGCGGCAACAAACGACCGCAAGGCGCTGGTCGTGATGGGTGCCAACTGGTGCCACGATTCGCGCGCGCTGGCCGCTCGTTTGCAGCGGTCGCCGCTGTCCGGTGTCGTCAGCAACAACTACGAGCTGGTGTTTGTCGACGTTGGCTTTCTTGCCAAGGGGCGAGAAGTGCTCGATGAGCTCGACGTGCCGCAGTTCTATTCCACGCCAACGGTGCTGGTCGTCGATCCCGACAGCGGTGCCGTGATCAATCATGAGGACCGCCACATCTGGGGCAACGCCTACAACATCGATATGGCGTCTTCGGTGGCCTACTTTGAGAAGTGGGCGGATGCGGAAACGCCGGCCAAGTCCGAATCAGATGAACTGAATCGCCTTAACGCCGAGATCGGCGCCTTCGAACGTCAGCTCGCGGAGCGAGTCGCGGCCGGCTATGCCGTCGTTGGCCCGAAACTCGCTGCACGCGTCGGCGGAAACTCGCCGCCGGATTACCAGGCCAGCTGGGACATTCTTCGCGACTTCCGCATGGCGATCCCGAAAGACGTATTGGCGCTACGCGAAGAAGCGGCACGACGTGTCGCCGCGGGTGAGACCGATATCGTGCTCGAGTATCCGGACTACCCGCCGCTGGTCTGGGAGCTAAATTAGCCGAGCCGGAGCCCGGCATCGCAACGAATGACGTTGCGATGCCGCAGCCGCCTTACTCGCTGTCCCAAACGGGTGGCGCCACCGCCGGTCCGGCGACCCGGTTGAACGCCGGCAGGTCTTCGTTCATCAGCGTGTCCCAGCCGTCCAGCGCTTCCTGCCAGACGGGGCGCAGGTCTTCGAGACGATCACGCTGGCCGCGAGTCAGTCCGAGCACGGCGGAGTCCGCCTGCTGGTAGACATTAATGAGGAACGAATCGATCTCCGGAGCGAAGTTCAGCACGTCCTGGAAGGTCTCGCGTTCCGGTGTCGTTACTGATTTCTGCCAAGTCTCCAGCGCTTCGAGGAACGCATCGGCCGCCTCGACGAGTTCGTCGTTTTCAGCTGCTTTCGCCACCGCTTTTCGCAGCTCGACCTGCTGCTGCACGCTTTGCAGGCTGGCGATACGTTTCCAGACCTCGGTGATCATGCCGAAGGCCTCAGCGAGAAAGGCCTGCTGTTCGGCAATGGCCGCATCGTCATAGCTGTTGATCGGGTCCCAGGTCAGCGCCACGATCTGCTCCTGTACCTCCTCGCCGTAGGTCAGGCGGATCGTGTAGTTGCCCGGCGCCACGCGGTAACCGGCCACGGCTTTTTCATTGTTGCCGGCACCGAAAACCATGTCGTAGTTCAGTTCCGTCGTCGGCGCAGTACGCAGATCCCAGACCGCGCGGTTGATGCCCTGCTCTGCGGGCAGCGCGTACTTCGTGTTGCCACCGCCGCCTTCGATGCCCGTTTCCGCATCCGTCTTCAGGGTGCGAATGACCTCGCCGCCTGAGTTCAGGATTTCGATCATGAGCTCATCGGGCTCTTCCGCCTCGAGATCGGCATCGGCCGCGAGCGCGTAGTAGATGATCACGCCGTGCGGCGCGCTGGGTGCGGCACTTTCGCCCGCCGAGTTGCCGCCATTGGTTGGCGTCACGGCTGCCGATTCCTGGTCTTCGTCGTACTGGCGGAGCGGTGCGATGTCGTCCAGGACCCAGAACGCGCGTCCCTGGGTGGCCAGCACCAGGTCGTTGCGACGAATCATGAGATCGGTAACGGGCACGACCGGCAGATTAGTCTGCAGCGAGCGCCAGTCGTCGCCGCCATTAAAGGAGACGTAAAGGCCGCGTTCCATACCGGCGTACAGCAGGCCGGCACGTTCCGGATCTTCACGAACCGCGCGGACGAAATGTTCCTCGGGAAGCCCATCGACAATCGACGACCAGCTGCGGCCATAGTTTGTCGTCCGCCAGGCATAAGGCTGGTTATCGCCTTCTTTGTATTTCATGACGACAACGTAAGCCGTGCCCGGGTCGTGGGGTGATACCTCGATGGAGTTCACCAGCCCGCGACCAACACCGCGCGGCGTAACGTCACTCCAGCTCTCGCCCCCGTCGCGCGTCACGTGTACCAGCCCGTCGTCCGTACCCGCCCACAGGGTGTTCGCGTCGTGCGGGCTCTCGGCGAAGGAGAAGATCGTGTTGTACTGCTCGATGTTCTCGTTCGTGTAGGGCGTCGTGCCGAGACCCTGCTTGTCTTCCTCGTTGCGCGTGAGGTCGGGGCTGGCTTCCGTCCAGTTGAAACCACGGTCTTCGGTCTTCAACAGCACGTTGCTGGCGTGATAGATCACTTCCGGGTTGTGCACGGAAACGTGAATCGGCGCGTTCCAGTTAAAGCGATACTTCGAGTCCTTCGCTTCGACGCCGAGCCCGGCTTCTTCATAGGCTTTGATCGAGCGGCTCGTACGCGTCTCGGTATCGAACTCATCGATGAGGCCGAGATAGCAGCCGGCGTAGGTGTAGCGCGGGTTATCGACGTCCATCGCTACGTAGGCGCTCTCGCAGCCGCCGTGGATCTCCCAGTCGTCCCGGCCAATCTGGCCGTCACGCGAGCGGCTCTTGATGGCCACCGTGGAGTTGTCCTGCTGGCCGCCGTAGATGCGGTATTCAAAGGTGTTGTCGGTGTTGACCCGGTAGAACTGCGCGGTGGGCTGGTTGTCCTGTCGTGACCAGCTCGCACCGCCGTCGAAGGAGACATTCGCGCCACCGTCGTTCGCGTTCACCATCCAGTCCGAGTTGTCCGGATTGATCCACAGGTAGTGGTTGTCGCCGTGTGGTACCTGCACGCGCGAGAACGTCCGGCCGCCGTCGATTGACTTCATGAACGGCGCATTCAGCACGTACACGGTATTTGAATCATTCGGGTCGGCGAAGATGTGCATGTAGTACCAGGAACGCGCAATGAGGATGCGTTCCTTATTCACCTGCTCCCAGGAGTCACCGGCGTCGTCCGATCGGTAAAGGCCGCCGTCTTCACCCTCGGCCTCAACGATCGCCCAGACGCGCCCCGGCTTGGCGGGGGTGACGGCAACGCCAATCTTGCCCATGCCATCCGGCAGGTCATCGACGAGTCGTTCCCAGCTCTCTCCGCCGTCGGTCGATCGCCAGATGCCGCTGCCCGGCCCGCCGGAGCGTAAGGCCCAGGGCTCGCGGTGGTTGTCCCACATTGCCGCGTAAAGCACGCGGGGGTTGCTGTAGTCGATGGCCAGATCCACAGCGCCCGAGGTGTCTGTCTCCGGCGCAAGAACCCGCCGCCAGTTCGCACCGCCGTCGGTGGATTTGAAGACGCCGCCGGTGCCGTCTTCCGCGTAGGCGTTGCCCTGGGATGCCACCCAGATCGTGTCCGGGTCGTTCGGGTGAATGCGGATCTCGCCGACCTGCCGTACCTCGTCAAAACCGATATGCGTCCAGGTCTTGCCGGCATCCGTCGATTTGTAGACACCGTCACCCTGCGAGGAGGCAATGTTTCGAAACGGAGATTCGCCCATACCGACGATCACGACGTTCGGATCCGAAGGCGCAACCGCTATGGCACCAACCGCGGCGGTGCCAAAGTCATCGTCCGAAATCGGCGCCCAGCTTGCGCCGGCGTTTTCGGTCTTCCACACGCCCCCGGTCGTGCCCATGTAGTAAACGTGCGGGTTTTGCCGCACGCCCACGGACACGGTCGCCCGCCCGCCGCGAAACGGACCGACGTTGCGTGCCTCGATGCCGTCAAAAAACTCGCGTTCGTCGTCGGCAGCAACGGCCGCGGTCGGAATGGCAATGGCCATGCTCAGACAGGCCAGGATGGTGGCTGGTTTCATGCAGATTCCCCCGAAGGATTCTTGGTCGTTTTTCTATCGGCTGGTGCGGTGGCGAGGCCAGCAGGACGACCGACAATATACAACGGAAGCGCGGGGAGCGAGCCACTCCGACCCGAGCTTGTTGCGGTGAGCGGCTGAGGTCGTAGTGGCGTTTCTCGTCCCCGCACCTGTTGCCGAATAGTGAATCCGAGCCAGAGCCGCTACACTTTCCGGCAGTCAGAAATTGGGGAAGCTAGGGTTGGCGAAGTCGCGGCGAAAATCAGAGTCGGAAATGCGCATGTCCGACATCGCGAGTCTCGCCGGCGTTGCCAAATCAACGGTCTCCCGGGCGCTGGCCGACAGTGACCAGGTTTCCGAATCGACCAAGGCACGCATTCGGGACATCGCCCGGCAGCACAACTACCGCCTCAACCTCACCGCGCGCGATCTTCGCAATCGTCAGACGCGGACCATCAAGGTCATGGTGCCCATAGGCACCGCCGGCGTTCCGCACTTTACCGATCCGTTCGTCATGGATCTGCTGGCATCGATCGCCGATGCCCTAAGCGACCGGGACTACAACATGCTCCTGTCGAAGGTGGCTTTGTCTTCCCAGGACCTGACGCGCGACGCGTTTGTGACTCGCAGCGAGGAAGGCATCATCGTCATCGGCCAGCGGCGCTTCCACGACGAGTTGAACGATATCGCAGAGAGCGAGCATCCCCTGGTCGTCTGGGGTGCACAGTTCCCCGACCAGAAGTACGTGTCCGTTGGCAGTGACAATATCGGCGGAGCCCGGGCGGCAGTTCGCCACCTGATCCGGCTGGGCCGCGAGAGAATCGCGTTCTTTGGTGACGTCAACATGGCCGAGCCCTCGCTGCGGCACGAGGGCTACCGGATCGAGCTGGAGCGCGCCGGCATTCCCTACGATCCGTCGCTCGTGTTTCCGACCCAGTACGACCGATTGTCGGCTTACAACGAAATGAATCGGCGCATTGAGGCGGGCATCAACTTTGATGCCGTGTTCGGCACCAGTGACGTCGTTGCGATGAGCACTATCGCGGCGCTGCACGAACACGGTGTGTCCGTTCCCAACGATGTATCCGTCGTTGGCTACGATGACATCACCCTGGCGAGCTACTACAGCCCGGCGCTCACCACCGTCCGCCAGGACATCATGAGCAGCGGCGCCGTGCTCGTTGACAAGGTGCTGCGCCTTGCCGCCGGTGAGAAAGTGAATCCCCGGATCATGCCGACCGAGCTGATTGTTCGAAAATCCTGCGGTGCCCTGAAGTAATCCGACTGGAGCCTGGCTACCAGAGCCAGACCACGTGCGCCGCCGAGATCAGCACGATGATGACGGCGAGCACCCGGAAGTTCGCATACCAGGGTGTGCCTTCAAGCTCTTTTGTTTCTGCGCGATAGGTATCGGGCGTCCACAGGTACTGCTCAACGGCAGCCCTGTCCGGTGCCGGCGTCGACAGGCTGCCTGCCAGCATGGCGACGCAGCAGACCGCGAACACGATAGGCGCCACCAGCAGGAAGTGGATGCTTGTGATGCCCATGATCTCGTTGACGATGAACAGCACGACAGCACTGGCAACGCCGACCGTCATCGCGAGGAAAGCGCCGGTGCTGTTCGCCCGCTGCCAGAACGTGCCGAACAGGAACAGGCAGACCACCGGCGGTACGGCATAGGCGAGCACGGCCTGCAGGTATTTGAAGAGCGAGCTGAAGTTTTCGATCTGCGGCGCCCAGAGCACGGCCAGCAGCATGAATACAAAGGTAACGTAGCGACCGACCTTCAGGAGTTTCTTGCTGGAGAACTCGGGGTGCCGGCGGCGAATGAAGTCCATTGTGACGAGTGTCGATGCCGAGTTCAGCGTTGAGTCGATCTGCGACATCAGGGCTGCCAGGAACCCTGCCATGACCAGACCAAGTATGCCGACGGGCAACAGGTCGAACATCAGGGTTGGGAAGACGAGATCGGGCCGCTCGAGGTTCGGATACAGCAGGATTGCCGCTGTGCCCGGGATGACCATCAGGAACAGGACAGGAATCTTCAGGAAGCCGGCGAGCAGGGCGCCCCAGCGACCGTGCTCGATATTCTTCGCGCCAAGCACGCGCTGCACCATGAACTGATTCGTGCACCAGAAGTAAAAGCCGAGGAGCGGCACGCCCAGCACGAGTCCCAACCATGGCATCCCGGGATCATCGAGCGGTCTTATCAGGCTTAATCGTTCCGGATCTACGGAAGCGACGATATTGGTCCAGCCGCCGGCCTCGGAGATAGCCATCGTGGCGATGACCACAGAGCCAAGAATCAACAGCACCGCCTGGATGACGTCGGTAATCATCACGGCGGAAAGACCGCCGATAATCGTGTAGACGCCGGCGACCACGGCCAGCACCGCGATGGTCTGCCAGATCGGGATGTCGGGCCAGACCAGCTTCATAATCAGCGCCCCGGCGTAAAGACTGCCGGCGGTATCGAGGACAATGTTCAGGAACAGGGTCAGAACGGCAAAGTAGGTTCGGGCTCTGCCGTCGTAACGTCGCTCGAGATACTCCGGCATCGTGTAGACCTGGGACTTCAGGTACAGCGGCAGCAGGAAAACGGCGAAAAAGGCCATCAAGACGGCCGACATCCATTCGTAGTTGTAAACCGAGATGCCCGTTGAATAGGCATCGCCGGAAAGCCCGATGAGCGTCGTGCTGGAGATTTGCGAGGCGAACAGCGAGAAGCCCACCAGCGGCCAGATCATGCGCCGACCGGCTAGAAAGTAGTCTTCCGCATCTTCGTTTCGGCCGGCGAAATAAAGGCCAATGCCGACCATAAACACGAAGTACACGATGATGATCGCGATATCGATCGTATGGAGCTGGAAATCCACGTGTTGTCCCCCCGGGCGATGGAGCTTATGGCGTGAGTGCCGTTTTCGCCACCGCAGTCTAACACCGGCGCAACGAAATACGCAATCGGTTGCGTTAATAAAAACAATGGATTAAAAGATATTTTGACAACAGTTGCGGTTGGTGGAAGAATCCGTCGCACAGCGCTCGACGGTGAGCGCGTCTATTCTTCGGCGCCCGGAGCGGGCGACTTAAGGAGGGGGGAGCATGAAAGCTTTTCGAAATATGAGCGGTTTCGCCAGCCTGCTGGCCATGATCGCATTACCTGTCGGTGCCAACGCCCAGGAGGGCAATGCCGACGAATCCGATTCCATCCTGGATGAAGTCATTGTCACCGGCGTCGCGCGAGGCGTCGTCAAGCTCGACACCAGCGTGTCGATCAGTTCGCTCGACTACGACAACTCATACAAGTACTCAGCGCGATCGCTCGGCGAGATCTACCGCAGCCTGCCGGGTCTGCGCTCCGAGCCGGCCACCGGCGAGGGCAACGGGAGCATCGCCGTCCGCGGTATTCCGCTGGCCACCGGCGGCTACAAATATGTGCAGCTGCAGGAAGACGGACTGCCGGTGCTGCAGTTCGGTGACATCATCGCCGGCAACGTACCGAACTACGTGCGCGGCGATTTCAACCTGGCGCGTGTTGAGGCCATCCGCGGCGGCAGCGCCTCGACGCTTACCAGCGGCGCGCCGGGCGGCATCATCAACCACATCAGCAACACCGGCATGGA
Organism: uncultured Woeseiaceae bacterium; assembly: GCA_964522355.1. Classification (GTDB taxonomy): domain Bacteria; phylum Pseudomonadota; class Gammaproteobacteria; order Steroidobacterales; family Woeseiaceae; genus JBFGFX01. The sequence goes on from CAZFVT010000050.1 coordinate 12,790, forward strand.
CGGCGACGGTGGTTCCGTGGGCCTCACCTACGGTCTCGACTTCGACGAGTTTCGCGTTGACTTCGGCTACGGCGGACAGATTACCGATGGCCTTTACGGTTACGTGGGTGGTTACTGGCGCGAAGGTGAGGGCGTTCGTGAAGTTGGCTACAACGCCAACTCGGGCGGACACATAAAGGCCAACATCACGAAGGAACTCGATGACGGCTACATCCGCCTCTACGTAAAGAAGCTCGATGAGAACATCGCGACGTACCACAACTTCGTTTCTGTAGCGAAACCCGGCGGTGGCTTCTCGCCCTATGGTGGCTGGGACGGCAGTAAGGACTCTGCCGGCACGATCTATCGCACCAGCAAGAACGTGCTTAACGCGGATGGCAGCTGGGGAACCCGGCGTCCGGCCGATCACATCACGGCGGAAGTCGATGCGCTCGGCATCGAGTTCTCCCATGACTTCGACGACGGATGGTCGGTCATCAACCGGTTCCGTACGTCTAGCATTTCCGGCGGCCAGATTTCACCGCTGCCCTTCGGCGCTGGCGATCTCGGCGTAGCCGATGATCTGGCTGCGGCTATCTGTAACTGCGACAACCCTGTCGTCACCCTGGCAGCCGGTCCAAACGCCGGCGACGTCTACGACGGCCTCGCACTGCAGTACCTGGAGCTCGACTTCCTGCACGACAGCCTTGACCTGACCGTCAACGACTTCCGCCTGTCCTGGGAAGCCAGCGACACGGTCACCCTGACCGGTGGTCTCTATTATTCGTCACAGGAAATCGTGCAGAACTGGCCGAACTGGGATCGATTCATCACCACCTTCGACGGCGACAACGCGGTACCGCTGTTGATCGTCGATGGCGATACAGACGTTGAGTTCTCCGACGCCAACGGCACGTTCTCTCGCTCGCTGCTGAGCCGCCTGGTTGATCTCGAGTACACGACCCTGGCGCCCTACCTGAACGTGAACTTCCTGGTGGGCGACGTCAGCATCGACGCCAGCGTTCGACAGGACGAGGTTGAGGTCCGCGGTATTGCTGCTGGCGCCGGTGGTTTCCTCGGTGACACCTTCCCCTGCGACAACAACGGCGATGGTGATACGACCGACCCGCTGGATGTCTGCAGTGTGTCCGACCTCAACAACGGCACCGTGCACA
>CAZFVT010000051.1:0-13763 GCA_964522355.1 uncultured Woeseiaceae bacterium
CCGCGTTCGGTTTGAATCATCCGGATGAAGGTGAAGGGTTTCGAGCCTATCTGCAGGATTTGCTCGGCGACTGATTTCTGACATCAACGAGGCCGGCCATGGACCTGTTCGAAAATCTGATCTCCAGCGGCCGCATCGTCGACTTTATGGTGGCCGTGCTGGCCGTCGAAATCGTAGCGGTTACCTGGTACCGGCGCGTACGCGGGGGCGGTATCGCGTTTCGTCCACTGATCCTCAACATCGGCGCCGGCGGCAGCCTGATGCTGGCCCTAAAGGCGTCGCTCATCGACGCAGGAACGACCTGGATTGCCGCCTGCCTGTTGATGTCGCTGGTGTTTCACGTTGCCGATCAGGCAAATCGCTGGGAGTAAGGCCTTCAGGCCGGTTGGCTTTCTCTGACGTCTTAGCCTAGTCAGCGCCTGCCGCCGCCGTGCGCGCCGCAATGCGCCGCCGCTGCAATGTGATCTTTGCCTGGTGATAGAGCAGGAACGGCACGCCGAGCGCCGTCGGTGTCGCCCAGACTATCGGGTTGAATGCATAGGCGGGAAGTGTGTTCACCGCACCGAATGCCAGGAACGCCGTGTAGACAGAAATGCCCGCTCCGACGCCGCCCCGCGTGTGCTGAATCAGCCACTCGTTCTGCGGCGGATTGCGACGCAGGATGAAATGCGTGTTGAGAACGCCCGCGGTCAGTCCAACGGTGGAGATACCAATCATGATCGGGTTGCCGATCTGCAGCCCGTAGATCAGGCACCAGGCTGCGGCGATGAACGTGGCCGCCTGCAGTGCGAGATTTACGAAGCTGCGGTTGCGCTCGTGATGGCGCTTGTTGCGAATGCAGAGCAGCCCGTACCACGCCAGCATGATGGTCATCGTCGCCAGATACAGCATCATGTAGCCGAAGACGCCCCGAACCATGGCTTCATCGTCAGAAAACGGGTGAGTTTCCAGCGGCGCACTGAGGGTGCAAAGGCTGATGCCGATCGCGATTGATCCGGTCAGCAGCATGGCGTAGGCGAATACTTTGCCCCAACGTTTGTGGTTCACGCTACCTTTGCGGCCCACGACCGGTACCCACATGCTGATCAGACCGACGGTGCCGGTGACGATGTGGGCCATCACAAGGCCTTCGAACATGTGAACGATCATGAGTCCCTGCCTGGTTCGGCTCCGTGACACCACCCCGAAAGAACCATACGTCGGTTGATTCGGACGGGAAGTAGGTATTTGCCGAGGTAGGGTACCGTTTGATCGTGTTCGAAGGCCCTCATGCTTCTATACTACGCGAAGCGGTGGGCGATTCGCATTAGCAAATCAACAAGGATGTTAAGAGCACAATGAGCGATAAGAAAAAGGCAATTGTTATTGGGTCGGGCTTTGGCGGTCTGGCCGCCGCCGTCCGGCTCGGCGCCCGCGGCTACCAGGTAACCGTTTGTGAAAAGCTCGACGCCCCCGGTGGCCGCGCCTATGTTTATCGACAGGATGGATATACCTTCGATGCCGGGCCCACTATCGTTACGGCGCCGTTTCTTCTGGAGGAGCTCTGGGAGCTGTGTGGCCGGAAGATGTCGGATGACATCGATCTGCGGGGGATCTCACCGTACTACCGGATTCGCTTCGACGACGGCACGCATTTCGATTACAGCGGCGACCACGAGGCCATGAAGGCGGAGATCTCCAAGTTCAACCCGGACGACGTGCCTGGCTACGAACGTTTTCTGGAGGCGAGCGCCGATCTCTACACCATCGGCTTTGACAAGCTGCTGTATGTGTCTTTCGGTTCCCTCGGCAAGATGTTCCGCGTGCTGCCCAGTCTGATCCGGGCGCAGTTCTATCGCTCGGTTCATTCGCTGGTGGCGCGCTACGTCAAGCATCCGAAGCTGCGCCGCGTATTCAGTTTTCATCCGCTCCTGGTGGGTGGCAACCCGTTTACAACCACAGCCGTTTACGCGCTCATCGCCCAGCTCGAGCGCAAACACGGCGTGCATTTCGCCATGGGCGGCACGGGTAGACTCGTGCATGGCCTCGTCGGTCTGATTGAGTCCCAGGGCGGTGAGATGCGTTTCAATTCGCCAGTAAAAACGATTCTGACCGAAGGCCGGCGTGCGACAGGCGTGGAGCTGGACGGCGGTGAAAGGCTGGACGCTGACGTCGTCGTTTCCAACGCCGACTCTGCCGCGACTTATCGCCGCATGATTCCCGAGAACCTCAGAAAGCGCTGGACGAACGGCAAGCTGTCGCGCTCGCGGTATTCGATGAGCCTGTTCGTCTGGTACTTCGGTACCAATCGCAAGTATGACGACGTGCCGCATCACATGATTCTGCTGGGAGAGCGGTACAAGGATCTCCTGAAGGACATCTTCTCCCGCAAGGTTCTGGCCGACGACTTCAGTATGTATCTGCACCGGCCGACCGCTACGGATACGAGCCTCGCGCCGGAGGGCTGCGACGCCTTTTATGTGCTTTCTCCGGTGCCGCATCTCGACAGTGGCGTTGACTGGGAGGAGATGGGTGAGCGCTATCGACAGGCTATAGAAGCCTCGCTCGCCGAAACGGTGCTGCCGGATCTCGGTGAGCACATCGCAACCTCCCGACTGCTTACGCCGCTGGATTTCCGCGATCGCCTGATGTCAGAGAAGGGCGCTGCATTCGGTCTCGAACCCATTCTCACGCAGACCGCGTGGTTTCGACCGCACAATCGCAGCGAAGAGCTCGACCGTCTGTATCTCGTCGGCGCCGGCACGCACCCTGGCGCAGGATTGCCCGGGGTGATTTCTTCCGCCAAGGTCCTCGACGAGGTTATTCCGGATCCGGCTAGCCTTTGAGGTAGCGCCGGACTTCGTCGGCCGCGATTTTTCCCGACAGGGTCGCCATAGGAATCCCGGGACCCGGGTGCACGGTGCCCCCGGCGCAATAGAGGCCGGGGAGGCGCGTTTCTGACCCGCTACGCTTGAAGGAGCCGGACCAGCCGTGAGTGGGCCATCCGTAGATCGCGCCGTCCGAACCGGGAAACCGGCGGGCGAAGTCCGACGGGGTATTGCGCACGACAGACTCCCCTGACGGGTCGAGGTGCAGGCCCTGATCTGCCAGCAGTCGGAAAGCATCTGATTCGTGGCGATCCAGCGCGTCCTCAGACAACGTCGCCGCCGGTGCGTTGATCAGAATGAAGAGGCGTTCAGGCGCATCCGTCTCCGCTGCCCGTTCGGCGGCTCTGTCCTGAGCGCAGATGTAGACGGTGGGATGACGGGTGACCGTTTTACGTTCAAAGATGCTTGAGAACTCGTCGGGATAGTCCTCGCCGAAGAACACCGTGTGATGTTCCAGCGGGAAATTGCTGACCTTCGCCAGCATGCTCCAGGTAATGGCCGACAGTGAGCGCGACTCGCGGGCGCGCGACGCCAACGCCTTCGTTGCGGGTTGGCCCAGCAATCCCTGGTCCAGCGCGGCAACGTCGCCGTTGAATATCACCGCGTCAGCCCTGACCGACGCTCCCTCTGCAAGCTCAATCTCGAGGGCGTCGCCGGCGCGACGGATGCCGGCAACGTGGCTGTCGTAGTGAATCTCGGCTCCTGCCGCAATGGCACCTTCCGCCATCGCTTCGGCCAGGCGTTGCATGCCACCCTCGACACGCCACACACCGGCACGTTCGGCGTGTGCGATCAGCATCAGCGTCGCCGGCGCCTCGAAAGGAGAAGACCCCGTATAGGTCGCGTAGCGCCCGAAAAGCTGGCGCAGTTTCGGGTCGCTGAATATCTTGCCGAGCTCATTCCAGAGCGTCGCGAAGGGCTTGGTCGCTAGAAGCTTCGGCACCCCGGCAAGCCCCATGGACGTGGAGAGCGAGGCAGGTGATGGTTTGCTTCGGCGCATGAAGGAATGGTCGAGGGTATTAAAGATGTCCTCGGATTCCCGCGCGAATCGCCGATAGGCCCGCGCATCGCTTTCGCCGGACAGGGCCCTGATCGCGTCTGCAGACCGTTCTACGTCCGCGAACAGGTCCAGGCGGCTCTGGTCCGGCCAGCTGTGCCTGGCCAGAACGTTGGCCGCCTGAAGCGAGAGGTGATCGTCGAGAGACTGGCCCGCGCCGGAGAACAGGTCTTCAAAGACCCAGCGCATCGTGAACACGGTTGGGCCGGAGTCAATACCGCGACCATCGATCGTGATCTTGCGTATCTTGCCTCCGGGTGCAGGGTGCCGTTCGAAGACGCTGACCGAGTGGCCGTCAGACGCCAGTCCGAGCGCGGCAGACAGCCCGCCCATGCCGGCGCCGATCACGACAATGTGGCGGGCACTAGTGCTCACTGACTAACTCTTTTACCGGGTGAACGCGACAGCGAATCTCCGTGGCTGGCCGCGTCGTCAGCCTGGCGACCGGGCGCACCGATTCGGGGTTCACAACGGAGAAATCGAACTTTCGGGCGAGTCGGGCGATGATCAGTCCGCTTTCGATGGTGGCGAAAGCTGCGCCGACGCACACCCGCGGCCCAAGTCCAAAGGACATGAGGATGCCGCGACCATCGTCCCGATCGTTAGCCTTGTCGAAGCGATCTGGATCGAAACGATCCGCATGCGACCAGAGCTGGTCGTTTCGATGCGCCGTCCAGGGTGACACCATGATCATTGCGCCCTTATCGACAAAATACTTGCCAATCTGGGTGGGTTCGGCTGCCACCCTAGGGATGAAGGTGATAGGCGGATACAGCCGCAGGGCCTCGCGGAACACGTTGCGGATGAAGTTCAGCCGCTTGACGTGGGAGAACTCGACCGGTCCGTCGCCGCAGACGGCCGCCACCTCGTTCCGCAGCCGTTCCATCAGGTCCGGCCGGACCGACAAAATGTAGAACACCCAGGTCAGGACACTTGCTGTCGTTTCATGGCCTGCGAGGAAGAACACGCCAACCTGGTCGATGAGCTCCTTGCGGGTGAAAGGCTCACCCGTGTCCGGGTCCCGGGCGGCAATGATGGCGGATACGATGTCGTCGACTTCACCGGAATCGTCCGCGAGACGTGGGTCCAGCAGTGTGCCGATGTGATATCGAATTCGCTCGCAGGCATCGAGCACTTTCTTCGGCTGCCGGACATCGCTCCACGGTTTGCCGAATATGAGCTGTCGAAGGTTCACACTGGCGACGCTGCGTTCGAATTCGGAAAACGAATCGAACACTTCACGGGAAGTGGCGGATTCAAGCGACTGACTGAAAATCGTGCGGCAAATGACGTCGGCAGTGAGTTCACTCATCGCCCGGTCAAGAGAGAACTCTGAGCTGCTCGACGAGTAGTCGTTCAGCTTCTGCTCGTAATCATCAACCGCGGCGACCATCGAGGGATACGCGGTGTTGATACGCATGTGGGAGAACGCCGGGTCGATCATGGCGCGTTGTCGGCGCCAGCGCTCGCCTGATGAGACGAAGATTGAGTCTCCGACCAGCGGCTCGAGGGCGCCGACCATCAGGTCGTTCTTCGGAAAAATCTCCAGCGGGTCGGTCAGGATCTCCCGGGCAATCGTTGGATCGTTGACCAGGAGTATCGAGCGTCGGGAGGAGCCGAGCCAGGTATAGGGCTCGCGGTAGGCCTCGATCGGCACGAGGCTCAGCAGGTCACCATCACCCTGTCGAATGACTCTCAGAAGGGAGCGTAGCGGAGTCCTGGGTCTCGGCGCCGGTGGTCGAAAATAGTCTTCCATGTTGCGTTCGATGCGTTACCGGCGGCGCCCCTGTTCTGGCTGCGGGTCTTGTATAGGCCGCATTATATAACGGCTTGGGCGGTAGCGCCGTCTGCAGCTCGTGAGGTTAGAATTGGCGCCGGGCAGGGATAGGCGAAGCGCATTGCGCAGCGAAAACTCGAAAACAGTCTTACTGACCTTGGGCAGGCTGCCCGTGGCGCTGGACCTCGCTCGCGGGTTCAAGCGCGCCGGATGGCGGGTGGTCGTCGCCGAATCCCGGGCCATGTCGCTCTGTCGAATGTCATCGGCCGTCGATGTCTATGCCCCTGCGCCTTCGCCGAAGTATGCGCGCCAGGCTTATCTCGAGTGCCTGCAGAACCTCATTCATGAACACCAACCTTCGCTCGTCGTTCCGGTCTCGGAAGAAACGGTCTCCGTCGCTCATCTTGCAGCCGACGGCAGCACCCCGGTGTTCTGCAGTACGCCCGAGAAAACCCTCGAATTGCACGACAAGCTTGCCTTCAATCGACTCGCGGCGGGCATCGGCATGCCCGTACCCGAATCATGGCCGGCAGATGAGGCGGGCGCGCTAGCGGAAAGCAGCGAGCCAAAGGTCGTGAAGCCCCGCTTTGCGGCATCCGGTCGCGGCTTCCGTGTCGTTCAGAACGCGGCCGACATCCCGCACGACCCGACGCTGATGGTGCAGGCGTGTTGTGATGGCGAGGAAGTGAGCGGGTTTGCGGTGGCGCGAGAGGGGCAGGTGATCGCCAGCGTGGTCTATAGAAGCCTCGTGAACGCCGGTTCGGTGGCCGTGTGCTTTGAACGATTGTCGAACCAGACCGGCATCGAAAACTGGATGCAGCGTTTTGTTCAGGCGGTTAGGCACACGGGCTTTATCGCTTTCGATTTCATCGTCGACGACGATGGCGTGCCGCAGGCCATCGAGTGCAACCCACGTGCAACGAGCGGGCTGCATTTCCTCCGCGGTGAAGAACTTCCGGCCGTGATTGCGGGATCGTCATCGACGGCACCGCGCCTCCGCGCGGAGACGAAGCTTGTGGAGTCCTATTCCTGCTTTACGGCGATGCTCGGTGCACTGGGCGACTGCAGGCGACGGCGAAGTGCCTGGTCCGCTCTGCGGTCATCGACCGACATCAGCTGGAATGCCCGTGATCCGCGTCCTTTCCTGCTGATGACGGTGAACAGCTGGCCAATCATTTGGTCGTCGTTGAGGCATCGCATCAGCTTTGCGGAGGCGGCGGTCGCGGATATCGAGTGGTGCGATGGACCCGGCTGAGTTCTATGCCGTTATCGGAGTCGATGGTCAGGCAGAGATTGCGAACGACGAGCTCCGGTCGCTGTCGCTTAGACTTGCAACGTCGCCCGGTTCACCGCTTCGACAACACCTGTCGGCAATGCTATTCGGCTCCAGTGGGGTGCGCTATCGACGCCTCGACGTGGGCGAACAGCTGGCCCGGCTTCCTTGTCCCGTGTTCCTCGAACTGCATTGCGCTGATCGGCTGATCGGGAGCTATGTCTTCTCCGCGCTACCCATTCGTGCCGCCGGCCAGGAGGCGCTCGGCATTTACCGTTGCATGCTGACGATCCATCCGGATTTCGCAGGGCAGGGTCTCGGTCGCTGGATGGCCGGAGAGGCGCTCGGCTGGCTCAAGTCGGCCACCAGTGGCATCGGAAAGCCGGTTTTGACCTGGGGCTGTGTCGATCGGCGAAATGAGCGTTCGCTCCAGCTCCTTGAGTCACTCGGCGCAGAGTCTCTCGGCAATCTTTGTTCGACGCTGGTTTATCGCCAGTGGCCGCGCCGACGTATCGCCGTTGAAGGGGCAGATTGGGCCGGTCCAGGTACCGCGATGAGGGATTCGATGGACGAGTGCGGTGTTATCACGCAAGGCTTTGTTGCTGGAGAACGGCTACGGGTGCAGGGTGACGAGCCGATGCTGGCGGAGGCAACGATCACCGAGACCGGTCTGGCGATGGAGCAGATGGGCGGCCGCTGGGATGTGCTGTATCGCCGACTGCTCAAACATGCCGGCCCGGCGCGACGGCGCTTCGATCCGGCTAACTTTCGCTATCTGCGCATGAACGACCTCGTCGTGACGCCCGAGAACATCGGGCAGTGGCCGGCCTTCATATCGACGCTTCTGGCGCGACGAGAGCTGCATATGGCGATGTTCGTTCTCGACCCGCAATCAATGCACTACCGCCTGCTCGATGAAGCCGGCGTGTTTGGCCAATTCGGCCGGGCGACGCGTCAGGATCTCGAGGTCATGGGGCAGGCCTGGCACTGCGAAAGCGATTTTTTGCGCTTGGTCGGCTCCGCGCCGCTGGGCATTGGACCGCTGGACATTTGATTGCGGCACCTGGCGCCAGTCGATATTCTGCGCGCTCGACTCCTCAGGCAGCAGACACATGATACCCGTCGACACCGCACTGCTCTTTATTGCCGCGACCGTCGCCCTGGCGCTGAGCCCCGGACCGGACAACATCTTTGTGCTCACGCAGTCGGCCATGTCCGGAGCCGCGGCTGGCATCCGAGTCACCCTGGGGCTTTGTACCGGGCTCATCTTCCACACCGGCGCGGTAGCGCTCGGCGTCGCGGCAGTATTCGCCCGCTCGGACGTTGCGTTTACGGCTCTCAAGATCTGCGGCGCGGCCTATCTGCTCTACCTTGCCTGGGGTGCGTTCAGGGCCGGCGCCACCGATCTCGATGCGGGCGCTTCGAGCACGACCGGTCGCCGTCTTTATGGCCGTGGCGTCATCATGAACATCACCAATCCGAAGGTGGCTATTTTCTTCCTGGCATTTTTGCCGCAGTTTGTGGATCCGGCCCTTGGCAGTCTGACCCTGCAGATATTCATGCTCGGGTTCCTGTTCATGCTGACGGCGCTGGTCGTATTCAGCATGATTGCGCTGACGGCGGGCTACGTCGGTGGCTGGCTGCGGCGTTCGGAACGCGCGCAGATCTACCTGAACCGCTTTGCCGGCATCGTGTTTGTCGGTCTGGCGCTGAGGTTGGTTACCACCGAGCGCTAGGCGCCTCGTTCAGCTCGCCGCCTTCTGGCGTGACTCGCGCTTGCGATCCGATTCCTTCAGGAACTTCTTGCGCAGGCGAATGCTCTCGGGTGTCACCTCGACCAGCTCATCGTCATCGATAAACTCCAGCGCCTGTTCCAGCGAGTGACGAATGGCCGGCGCGAGAACGATATTCTCATCGCTGCCGGCGGCGCGGATGTTGGTCAGCTGCTTGGCCTTGGTCGGATTGACCACAAGATCGTTCTGGCGGCTGTGAATGCCGACAATCATGCCTTCGTAGACGGCTTCGCCGTGGTCGATCATCAGGCGGCCACGCTCCTGCAGGTTATAGAGCGCGTAAGCCAGTGCCTTGCCGTCGACCATAGAGATCAGCACGCCATTGTTCCGCTGGCCGAGGACGTCGGGCACGTGCCGATCGTACTTGTCGAACACCGAATAGAGCAGGCCGGTACCGGAGGTGGCGGTGAGGTATTCCGTGCGAAAGCCGATCAGGCCTCGGGTCGGAATCCGGTAGTCGAGGCGAACGCGGCCTTTGCCGTCCGGAACAATCGCCTGCAGCTCGCCCTTGCGGTCCGCAAGCCGCGTCATGACGCCGCCCTGGTACTGCTCTTCGAAATCGACCGTCAGCTGCTCCCAGGGCTCAAGCTGCACGCCGTCTTCCTCATGAATGATCACTTCAGGGCGAGACACGGCCAGCTCGAAGCCTTCCCGGCGCATCGTTTCGATCAGTACGGAAAGGTGCAGCTCACCCCGGCCGGATACCCGGAACTTGTCCGGGTCGTCGGTGGTTTCGACTTTCAGCGCCACGTTGTGCTTCAGCTCCTGGTCCAGGCGCTCGCCGATCTGACGGCTGGTCAGGAACTTGCCTTCCTGCCCTGCGAACGGCGACTTGTTGACCTGGAAGGTCATGCTGATGGTCGGCTCGGCCACCGCTAGCGGCGGCAACGCCTCCAGGTTATCCCTCGGGCAAAGCGTGTCGGAGATGTCGAGTTTGTCGATGCCGCTGAAAACGATAATGTCGCCGGCGCTGGCCTCGGGAATCTTCTGTCGGTCGAGCCCGCTGAAGCCGTAGAGCTCCAGGACCCGGGCATTGCGGGTGCTACCGTCCGCGGCAACGATGCCGACGGGACTATTGGTCTCGATCGAGCCGCGCTGGATGCGGCCAATGCCGAGAACGCCCACGTAGCTGTCGTAGTCGAGGCTTGACACCTGGAGCTGCAGCGGTCCGTCCACGTCGACCGACGGTGACGAAACGTGCTCGACGATGGCCTCGAAAAGCGGCGTCATGTCGCCTTCCGTCACGTCTGGCTCGGTGCCGGCGTAGCCTGAAAGCGCCGACGCGTAAATCACCGGGAAGTCCAGCTGCTCTTCGGTTGCGCCCAACCGGTCGAAGAGGTCGAAAGTCTGGTCCAGCACCCAGTCCGGCCGTGCCCCGTCGCGGTCGATCTTGTTGATGACCACGAGCGGCACGAGGCCGCGGGCAAAGGCTTTTTGCGTAACGAAGCGGGTCTGAGGCATCGGCCCGTCGACGGCGTCGACCAGCAGCAGCACGCTGTCGACCATTGACAGTACGCGCTCCACCTCGCCACCAAAGTCTGCGTGCCCGGGCGTATCAACGATATTGATGCGATAGTCGTTCCAGCGAATGGCCGTGTTCTTCGCGAGGATCGTAATGCCACGCTCTTTCTCGAGGTCGTTGGAATCCATAACCCGATCCGGCACGGCGGCCCGTGGTCCGAGGGTACCGGACTGCTGCAGGAGCTGATCGACCAGGGTGGTTTTGCCGTGGTCGACATGGGCGATGATCGCAATGTTGCGAAGCTTCGAGATATCCGTCATGGCGGTTTCAAATTGGAGGGGCAGGGCGAGGAGCGCGGATTATAGGCAGGCCTGGGCGCTTTTGATACTGAAATTTCAGGGGATTTACGACGAATCCAGAGGATTGGAGCTGGGCGCAGTCGTCTGGCGGCCGGCTCTTGAGTCAGGGCTCGCCAACGCCGGGCTGATACCATCGCCACATCATCAGGCAGGCAGGGGAGAAGGTAATGGCGGGTCCGATCATCAATATGGACGACCTTGAGTTTGAGCCGGTCGGCAACGGCAATCGTTTCGAGGCCGAGCGTGCATCCGTGTCCCGGCACATAGGCGCGCAGATGCTAGCCTACGGCGTGGTCCGGGTGCCGCCCGGGAAACGAGCCTGGCCCTATCATGCGCACCTCGGCAACGAAGAGATGTTTTACGTACTTGAAGGCGAGGGCACGCTGCGCCACGCGGGAGCGGAGTATCCGATCAGGGCAGGGGACTTCATCTGCTCGCCACCTGACCCGGACCAGCCGCACCAGATCATCAACACCTCGGATGCCGACATCACTTACATAGCATTAGGCACCGCGTCCCGTCCGGACATCTTCGTATATCCGGACTCAGGAAAGTACGGCGCTTTCGATGGCGACATGAATGGAGACCGGAAGGACTCGAGGTTTCTCGTATTTGCCCGGGAAAGTGATGCGGCGGGTTACTTTGGCGAGGACGACTAGGTTTTCTGTTGACCTCACGCCCTGGGGCAACCCACGCACAGCGGTATAAGCGGCCTCCGGTCGCGAACCCGGTCCTGGCGTAAGGTAACGGTCGACGGCCGCTGCAACGATAGCCTGTTGGTTCGTCGCCTATCGATGCTTGCCGGGCGTGACCGCTGTGGGTCTCGCGGTAAGCTATAATTTCAGCGATTCCTGTGTGGCGGACGGCCCAGCATCTCATCCGGTCGCCGGCTGCACGTGGAGACGCCGGATCGTCGATGCTTCGGGACGCTCGTATGCGGAAGATTGTCTTTCTGTTCGTGCTCATGGCCACAGGGCCGGTTGTTGCTTCGACCTTGTTCGATGACCACTCGGTTCTCGAGGTGACGCTGACCGGCCCGCTTTCCAGCGTCATTGCGGACAAGCGCAAGCGTGAGCAGCGACCTTTTGTCCTGTCGGCGAACGGCGAAACGTTCAACGTCAATGTACGCATTCGTGGCAACAGCCGCGTGCAGGCCTGCCCGTTCCCGCCGCTGCGGCTGAACTTCAAGAAAGGCGAACTTAAGGAGACGTCGCTCGAAGGCGAAGACAAGCTCAAGCTCGTCACGCACTGCCGCAACGGTAGCGAAGGAGCACAGGACAGCGTCCTGAATGAGTACTCTGCGTATCGCGCTTTCGAGGCAATCTCGCCATTCGCCTATCGCGTTCGCCTGCTGAAAGTGAACTACGTAGACACCGATGGAAAACAGCCGAGACTTGCCGAGCCACAGTACGGATTCCTGATCGAGTCGGACGAGGGGCTGGCCAAGCGCCTGGGCGGGCAGGTGGAGAAGCCGGCAGGAATTGCAATCTCGGATCTGAATCCGAACCAGGCGGCGCAGATGAGCCTGTTTCAGTACTTTATCGGCAACGTCGACTGGTCATTCGTCAAAGCGGACGACGCCGATACCTGCTGTCACAACCTCGACCTGATTCGCGTCGACGGCAAGCTCCTGACCGTTCCCTACGACTTCGACCTAGCAGCAATCACGCGTGCCAACTACCGCCGAATGGGTAATCGCCTGGAAGTTTCGAGCCGGCGCGACTACACCGGCTACTGCGGACTGTCGGCGGATAGCCTGATGAGCGCCATGGACAAGATGCAGCAACGGCAAGATGACATCGTTGCCGTGATGCAGGAAGTGCCGACAATCGCTGAGCGGAATCGAGAGCGCCGGGTTTCGTTTGCTGTCGATTTCTTTGACGAACTGGCCGATCGCGATCGCCTGATGACGAAGTTCGAGAATAGTTGCATCGGGGAGCGTTGAACCGAGCCTGCCTCAGGCGAGTGGACAGCCGCTCACGACGTGGGATTAAGGGTAGGGCAATCAGGCTTGATTACGACCGGCACATGGATGCGCTCAACAAGTCGCTACGGTGAAAGCAATGCCTCTCGGCATGGCTCGGCGATCAACCCAATGTGCTGACTTCTGCACCCTGCATCAGAAATCGGCGGATCGCCTCGTTGACCAGCTCTGGCTGCTCAAGGGCAGACAGATGCCCGGCTTTAGGTATCTCAATGAATTGGGAGTTCGGCAGGGCGTCGTGAATGCGTCGCGAGATTGGCACAGGTAACGAGGCGTCTTCCTCGCCTACCAGAACCAGACTTGGCACGCGAATATCAGCCAGGCGGTCCAGAATCGAATCACGCCCTGTCAGACCAACGAGAGCGGTAAGCGTGGAAGGCACATCGACCGCCGCAAACCTGTGACGCCATTCCTCAACCAGGTCCGGCTGCTCGCGTCTCGTCGATTCGCCAAACATGAGGCGCAATATTTCATTGAGAAACGGGCGGAGTCCGAATGTCTTGACGCCCATAGCCATAAACCAGTACTGGATTCTCTTTCGTAGCCGTTCTATTCCGGCGTCGGAATCCATGATAATAAGGCGTTCGACCCGCTCAGGAACCGTCAGGGCGGCGCGCATTGCGACCATGCCCCCAATCGAAAGCCCACACCATATGGCTCGCTCAATGCCGAGCTGGTCGAGCACGTCGACGACGTCATCCACAGCATCGTAAAGGGTAAACGGATCAGTCACCGGCGCAGACCTACCGTGCCCTCGGAGATCAAGATTTATCAGTCGATAGTCTCCCGCCAGGCCGCGGACCTGTTCGCGCCACTGAGCGCCATCGCAGAGGAAACTGTGGCCAAGCACAATAGGTGGTCCTTGCCCGGTAACTTCAAAGTAGATACCTGCTTCGGTAGTCGCATCAGTTTCCATTCACCGTCACTCTTTCTCGTCTTACGGCTGCCAGCACAGGATAACCATAGTCGATCTCGTACCATTTGCAGGACCCCGCTCTAATGAACACCGTCATTCCGCCGTCGATCTGGGCTAGACTCAGTCCTCTTTATCCGCCTGAACCAACGGGACCGCAACACATGCGTGGCGTCACGGCGTATCTACAGGTTTCGAATACCGGCGACGCGATCGCCTGGTATGAACGTGTGTTCGGTGCGAAGGAAGTGCGCGCTCGTCTGGTGGCGCCTGACGGA
>CAZFVT010000052.1:0-13762 GCA_964522355.1 uncultured Woeseiaceae bacterium
CGACTCGGCGACATAGATACCGTCCTGATCGCCGCAGAATGAGGCGGCGGGCCCTAATGGATCAGCCTTCGACGCGTCATCGATCGCAACCGGGTCCGAGCAGCCTGTGACTACCGTGAATCCGATGACGGTCAACCACAAGGCGGGACCTGCAAATCCCCGCGTGTTCGCCATTTCGATGACTCCCTAAATCCTGACTCTCGCGCTGACATCCCTGCAGGGCGCGCTACAACGGCGGCTAAGGTACCGCTACAGGACGCGTCTGTGAATACGCGCAGATCGCTATGGGAAACGGCTCTTCTGAGGCCGATGGGAGATAGGGGTGGAAGATAGGACGGCTTAATGGATCAACCGGGTGCTCGGATAGGCGCCATACCAGCCGAACCAGAAGGCGCTGTGGGAAGGGAGTCGGGCCAGGTGCCGGCCGGTTTCGTCAGTGAGCTTGTCTTCGCTCAGCGTCCAGTCGTTGCCGGCGCTGTCCGTCAGACGCTCGTCGCCGTCCCAGCTCGAGAACCGGACGTCGTCGGATGCATAGACGCGCATCGCTCCCGAACTGTCCGTGACAACGACGACGTCATTGTCACCGACGTTCTCATGAATGAGCGGATTCGCCTTCGCGTAGGCGGCCGAGATTGCGAGCGGTGCGGCATCGTCGGCGGGAAACACGAGGCCGAGTACCTCCGCCTTGTTCGCGAGGCGGTTGTCTGTCTGCGAGGTGTTGAACATCAGCTCATCCGTGGAGAAATAGTCCCGGTAGGCGACGCCTTCGCCGTAGTCACGCCGGTGGCCGGTATTTAGCGATAACACGGTCGTTTCCGGATGGCGCTCACGCCAGGCGCCCCAGGTGGTCGTCACGACCGAACGGCGGGGCAACCGAATGCCCTCGCCAACCAGCGGACCGATTGCCGGTGTGCCCCAGAGCGTGTTCCACAGCGATTGGGTTTCTTCGTCATACATGAGCTTGTTCGAGCGGTAGAGGAAACCGCTGGTGCCGAGCTCATGCTGCACGCCGTCGACCCCGGTCTCGTAAAGAATCATCGAACCGCACAACGTGCAGTAGACGCCGGCGACCGATATGCCGCCAACGGTGTCGACGAACATCTCGTGCCAGGCAAGGATGCGCTTCGGGTAGGCGCGAACGTCACCGTTAACGGCGAGGCCGAAGACGATGTTGTCATCATCAAGATAGTCCGCGGCTGGGGCGGGGATCATTTTCGGACGACGAAGGGGCGGAATGCCGTCCTGTTTGACCCCACCCCAGCGCACTTCATCGAGCCGTATGTCGGTGGCTCTTTCGGGGGAGAAATAGTCCGCGAAGTGTCGATCGATGCCGCGATAAAGCCGGGACTTGAACTCTGCGTAGTAGGGCGGTTGTTCGAAGTTCTGCTGCCAGGCCCAGGCAAACCAGGCGTTGAGGTCATAGCCAAAGTCCTGGTCGGTGCGATTGATCAGTATCTCGAGGCTCCGCACCTGCAGTTCCGGGCTGCGCATGAGCGAGACGTACTCAACCAGCGCCGGGGTCAGGTGGTTCTGCCAGTTGAGGTCGAGCTGGTTCAGCGCCTTCAGGCGGTCGCTGGTTCCACCTTCGAGCATCTCAAGGAGGGCCGCCTCACGCGCCGCCTCGCCGCGAAGCTCGGCCTCGCGCGCCGGCGAGCTGTCGATGCTGTCGACCACCACAATGGCGACCGCGGCGACGGCGGTTAACCAGAAAACCCATGAGCGAGTGAGACTTTGCATGGGGCCAGTATGGCCCTGGAATATCCCGAAAGCCTCACGAGAGTCTGTGGATTTGAGTCGTATTAGTCGGGACGAAACTCGGCGCGGGCGATTTCCGTGCTGCCGACCACTACGCGGCACAGCTGGCCGGTGTTCACCCGTTCGAAGGCGTTCATCGGAGTCTGGTTCGTCAGGTAAATGTAGCCGGCTTTTTCGACCATGGATTCAAGTGCGAGGGTATCGTCGACGAAGACCTGCACGGTCGCGTGTTCCGTAAGCGACGGGTGCCGCATGCGCAGCTTGGCCTTAAGGGTGTAGCTGGTTTCTTCCTTCTCGATCTTCGACTTCTCAATCTCAAACTCGCCGAACTCCCGACCGCCGGCGTCGCGGAACTCGGCCTCCATCTCCCACTGCTTCCTGACGCGTTTGCCGAAGAGCAGGGCGATGACGATCAGGAATGCGACCAGGCCAAAGAAGCCGCCGATCGCGTACTTGAAGAAGGTCAGCAGGGAATCCATCAGGGGCTCCTGTCGCCAGGCAAGGCGATTGCTTTGCTGCGTGAGCCTGTTGGCTTCCATGCAGCGCCGTATATCAGTGTACCTCCGAGCCCCGTCATCGCCGTGACCGCGCTCTCGCATTCTGCAACCCGGTTTTCCGTACAGGATCGTAACTTCGGAAAAACAGGATTTTCCGTCAAAAACAAACGAATTGTTCGTCTATACCGAATTATGAATAATCAGGTTTCCTCAAACTGATCGTAAAGGAATGCGAATCATGAAGAGCAAGTCAGCAGTACGTCGAAGCGGATTACTCGTGGTGCTAGCCAGCGCGATTGCGCTCTCTGGCTGCGCGACCCTCGATCGCGGTGATCAGGGGGAAATCATTGGTGGCGTCCTGGGCGGTGTCCTGGGATCACAGATTGGCAACGGTAACGGGCAGACTGCCGCCATCATCATCGGCACGATGGCCGGCTCGATGATTGGCCGCCAGATCGGCGACAACATGGATGCGCGGGACCGCGTGAATACCGCAGGCGCGCTAAACGACGCGCGGACGGGCGAGGGTACCACCTGGGTGAACCCGGACAACGGCGCCCGCTATACGGTGACGCCGACGCGCACCTTCGAAGCGCGGAACCGCCCCTGCCGTGAGTTCGAAGTCGACGCTAACCTCGACGGCGAACCGAGCACCTTGAACGGAACGGCCTGCCTCCAGTACGACGGTTCCTGGGAGATTGTCAGTTAGTCGTCCAGACAATCGCCAACAGGGCAAGGGCCGAGTCCTCGCGGATTCGGCCCTTTTTTGTTGCGGTGGCATGCGGTTTGCGCCGGTTCAACGAGATCGCTATCGGCCGTTCTCCCAGCGCATCGACAGGTCGGTCTCGGCCCGACGCACAACCAACTACGACTTGTCCTCGGCTTGACCACCCCGGGCATTCTCAACGGCGCCGAGCGTAAACCATGCGAGAACGGCCGCCAGTGCCGCAAATCCGGCGCAGATCATCATCAGCCGACGAAACGTCGACACATAGCTTGAAGTAACTGCTTCTCGCAGGGCCGCCACCTCGATGGCGTCTGCCGGCGGTGCGAGCTCCGCGAGTCGATGGCTGCCGGCGAGCATCTCTTGTTGTATCGACTCGCTGACCGCGAGGTCCGCCAGTCGCGTCGATAACTCGTTGGAAAACAGCTGAATTGCCAAAGCAGACAGCAGCGCTATCGCCAGCGCACCGGCGAATCGCGCGGCCGTGTTGTTAATGCCCGAAGCGATACCCGAACGCTCGGCGTCTACGGAGCCCATGACTACGGTGGTCAGCGGCGCGACACAAAGCGTCATGCCAAATCCCATCGCAAGGATTCCGGGGAGCCAGTCATTGACGAAATCAGATTCGGTGCCGGGGATGGCGAGCAACGCGAAACCGCTACCGGCCAGCAGCGATCCGACGGTTAAAAGATTGCGGGCCGGGTAGCGCTTCAACTGCTCTCCCGCGAGCGCCGAGCCGAAACCCAGCATCAAGGTCATAGGCAGAAATGCGGCGCCTGCTGCCAGCGCCGAATAGCCCTGTACCTGTATCAGATTAAACGGGATGAAATAGAGCGCTCCTGCCAGGGCGAAATAGAGCGCCATGGTCATCGCATTGGCGCCGCTGAACGGGAGGCTACGAAACAGGCCGAGCGGTACCAATGGGGCGCGTGCGGTGGCCTCGCGAACGAGAAACGCACCCATGCCGACGACGCTCAGCCCAATCATCAGGTAACTTTCGACGCTCCCGCCAGCGTTGATCAGCACGTAGGTGAACAGCCAGAGACTGGCGGCCAGGAGGCCCGCACCGAGCCAGTCGACGGCTCCCTGAGCGCGTCCTTCTGAATGAGGCAGTCGCCAAAGCGCCACCAGCAGGGCCGCGGCGGACAGCGGCACAATAATGGCGAACACGGCGCGCCAGCCCGCAACATCAACCAGCGCGCCGCCAATCACCGGGCCGAGAGCGGTAGTCAACGCTGAGGCGCCGGCCCAGATGCCAATCGCGCGGCCGCGGCTCTCCTCGTCGAAATGTACGTTAATGATTGCCAGACTCGTCGGCACCAGGAGCGCGGCGCCGGTGCCCTGCAGGATGCGCCAGGTCAGAAGCCAGCCGTATCCCGGCGCAACCGCACAGCCAAACGAAG
The DNA here is from genome assembly GCA_964522355.1 of uncultured Woeseiaceae bacterium. Taxonomy (GTDB): domain Bacteria; phylum Pseudomonadota; class Gammaproteobacteria; order Steroidobacterales; family Woeseiaceae; genus JBFGFX01. Next base: position 4,380 of record CAZFVT010000052.1, read on the forward strand.
CGCCGCCGAAAAGCGCGAGGCCTAACAGGTAGACCCGCCGGAGACCGATACGATCGCCCGACGCCCCGCCGATCATCAGCAGGCTGCCAAGCATCAGCAGATAGCTGTTGACGATCCACTGCAGCTCGATAGAGCCGAGATCAAGATCGAGCTGCAGGTCCGGCAAAGCAAGGTTGACGATCGAACTTTCGATAAACGCGAGGCTGGAGCCCAAAACAGAGGCGGCGAGTACCCAGGCGCGATCGCGTTTCGCGCAGGGCGTTTCGACTGTGTGCGCTGCGTTCGGGGACTGGTCGCAGCTGTGGCGAGACCCGAACGCGATGCTCATGACGCGTAATGCAGCCTGTGGTTAACCGGCGGCATTTCGCGGCGTCAGGTGATGGTTGACGCAGACCACGACCAGCCCGGCAATATTCCCCGACTCCGTCGGGTAAGGGCATACGAGCATGTATTCGGTGTCGGCGAGCGCCTGCATCTTGTAGTTGGCGACGATGAGGCGCGGTTCGAGGTTCTTAAGCGAGCAGATGCCGTCCCTGAACAGGTGGTCTCGGAGTAAGCCCTCGGCGAGACGATTCTGGTCCTCATTCGGCCAGTAGTTCCCTGCGCTGCCGTCGTAGCTGATCGTGAAGTACACGACGTCATCGCGCTGGAACATCGTCGCATCGTGGCTGGTAGGGACGTCGCGCGCCTGCCATCTCGCGAGGACGCTGAGCACCTCCTCCCCGCAAAGCGCCGACGGTTCGTATTCGTGCGCGCCCTGGAAGACGATGTCGTCGGCGCTGTGGCTGGGGTCTCGAAAATCCATTAGGCCTCCGTGTCTTCGGCCAGTACCTGGTGAATGAACTGGACGCTGACGGAGCCTTCGCCAACGGCTGAGGCGACGCGTTTGATCGATCCCGCGCGAACGTCGCCGGCGGCGAAGACGCGCGGGCAGCTTGATTCGAGCAGGTAAGGCGGTCGCTCGGCCTTCCAGCCGTGTTCCTCAAGCGTCTCCGCATCGATTGCATCTCCGGTCAGGATAAAGCCCTTGGCGTCCAGCGCGAGCTCGCCCTGGACAAAGTCGGTCCCGGGCTTTGCGCCGATGAAGATGAACAGGTGCGTCACGTCGAGCGTCGAGTGGGTATCGTCCTGGTTGTTGCGGACCTCCAGTTGCTCCATGCCGGAGTCACCGAGGATGCGGTCGACTTCGGTATGGTTGTGGAGCCTGATGTTGGGAATCCGCTCTATGCGCTGGATCAGGTAGTCCGACATGCTGGATGCGAGGCTCTCACCACGAATGAGGATGTGCACTGTCTTGGCTCGCTTCGACAGGTACACCGCCGCCTGACCGGCCGAGTTGCCGCCGCCGATGATGGCGACATCCTGGCCGCGGCAGAGCTCGCCTTCTACGTGACTAGCGCCGTAGTGCACGCCGCCAAACTGATCCATGCCTTCGATGTTCGGCTGCCGGTAGACCGCGCCCGAGGCGATAACCACGGCCCGGGCGTAGATGATGTCGCCGCCGTCGATACGGAGTTTATGCAGCGGATCCCCGCACTCGAAGGTCAGGAGCTCGCGGGCAACCGCGATCTGCGCGCCGAATTTCTGCGCCTGAAGATAGGCCCGGCCCATCAGCGCCTGTCCGGAGATACCGGTCGGGAAGCCCATGTAATTTTCTATCTTCGAGCTGCTGCCGGCCTGGCCGCCCGGCGCGCAGTTTTCCAGAACGACGACGGACAGGCCCTCGGAGGCCGCGTAGACTGCAGACGCCATGCCGGCTGGTCCGCTACCGATCACTGCAACGTCATAGGTCACGCCGCAGTCGATTTCCGCCGTGAAGCCGAGCTGCTCGGCAAGATCCCGATTGCTCGGTTGTACCAGGGGCGTACCGTTGCAGATCACCACCGGCAGGTTATCGAGGGACAGGTCGTGCTGTTCCAGCTGCGCCGATACTCGTTCGCCCTCGCGCTCCGGATGCAGGGTCTCGAAGGGAATGCCGTTGCGTGACAGGAATGACTGGAGATCGGCTGCCAACGGCGTCTCCGTTCGCCCGATCAGGGTCACGTCCGACAGGCCTTCGGCCACCATGCGCATGCGTCGAAGAATAAAGCTCTGCAGGAGTTTCTCGCCCAGGTCGGATTCAGTGGCGATCAGTCGCCTGAGGTTTTCCGACTGGACGAAAACCGCACGCAGGCGACCTTTGGCGCGTCCTGACACCAGGGCACGGCCGCCCGACATGGTGATGATCTCACCAACATAGTGTCGCGGTCCGTGGCTGATGATGATGTGTTCGTCACCATCGCCTGGATTAAGGACGTCGATGCCGCCCTCGAGAACGAGCACAAACGGTCCGCGGTCACCCGACGACCACACGACTTCGCCGTCCTCGTACTCGCACTCCTCGCCATAGCCCCGAAGAATGTCGATCTCATCGTCATTGAGCTCCGGGTCAAGCTCGTGCATGCGCTCGGCGGCACCCGCCGCCCAGGGTGGGACGCCGTCGTCGTTTAAGCCAGCGGTCTCGAGGTGATCTGCCATTGTGGTTCCCTAATCGAATCCTGTTGTTGGCGGCCCGTGCCGCGGCCACATCCTTGCGGGCGCTGTCCGACGCGAAAGCATCGCGCCGGCAGCGAAGAAGGGTCGTACGGTTACCGGACTATCTTGCCTGAATCCAGGCGCAGATTGGCAATTGCGTAGGCCGTCGCCGCTGCAAATGAAAGGAAGCCGTCATCGGCCTACAAACACACCGGGCCGTTCCCCGGTCGGCGCCGCGTCCTGCCACACACGTTCGCCGTTGACCCACACCCCGACGATACCGTCGGAAATCGCCTGCCCGTTTTCTATGGTGGCGTTGTCGGTGATCGTTCGCGGATCGAACAACACTAGATCGGCGGCATAACCCGCTTCGATGCGTCCGCGGCCTTCGATACCGACGTGCGCGGCGCTGAGTGACGTCATCTTGCGAATCATCTCCTCGAGCGACATCAGGCCCTTCTCATTCACATAAACGCGGATCGCCCGTGGGAACGCACCGTGGCCGCGCGGGTGTCCCTCACGACCACCGTCGGAACAGACGTTGGTGTGTGGCCAGGCGATGAGCTGCTCGACATCGCTCTCTGCCATGCTCACGCCGATGACGCTCTCGGGGCTTTCGCCCAGGCTCGCAAGATCATCATCTGACAGGCCGTCATACGCGTCGCGAATGAGTTTGAGATAGGCCTCCTCGTTCGGCACCTCCCAGCCGTCGGCGACGTCGGCGACGGTCAGGCCGACAAACGCCGGGTTCGGCTTGTAGCGGGTCAGGGTCAGGCCATCCGCGGGCGCAAGATGTTCGAGCACGAAGCGCGCTTCCTCCGTGTCGTTGTAGTCGCGGCTCGGCAGCAGCACGGTGAGCGTCGACTGCCAGTAGGTATAGGGATAAACATCCGCGGTGACGTCGATGCCTTCTGCGCGAGCCTCATCGAGACGTGCGAGCGTCTCCTCTGCCTTGCCCCAGATATCAATCGCGGCGAGCTTCATGTGCGAGATCTGCACCGGGATGCCGGTTTCGCGACCGATCTGCAGCAGTTCGTCGACCGCATCGTGAAAATAGCGGTCTTCGCTGCGCATGTGGCTAATGTAGCGGCCGCCGTGCGCAGCGGCCGTTGAGGTCAGGGCGATAACCTCATCAGTACTCGAGTAAATGCCCGGGTCGTACTCCAGGCCCGTTGCGAGGCCTAGCGAGCCTGCCTGCATGTCCGCTTCCAGCAGGTCCTGCATCAGCGCAACCTCCAGCTCTGTGGCCTCGCGCCGAAAGTCGCCGCCCATTGCTTCGAAGCGCAGCGTACCGTGGCCGGTATACGACGCGACATTAACAGCCGTCGGATTCGCAGAGAGCGCTTCCCGGAATGAAGTCATCGGCAGCTCCGAACTGCCGTCGTTGCCGACAACAATCGTGGTGATGCCCTGTGACACAGCCGACGTCACGTCCGGGTAGTCGAAGATGCCGCGATCGTGGTGGCTATGAGTGTCGATGAAGCCGGGCGCGAGCGCGAGGCCAGCGGCATCAATTACGTGGTCCGTGGCAAGGACCTCGAGACGGCCAACGTCGATGATACTGTCGCTATCGAGGCGTACATCGCCGCTTCGCCGATCCGCACCGCTGCCATCGATGATCGTCGCGTTGCGGATCAACACGGTTTGCGCCGGGGCAGTGGCGGCCGCCAGCAGAAAGATAGTTAGTGCGAACAGCCTCACGCAGTAAGTCTCAGGCCCAGTCGTCAATCATGGTACCGCAGCGGAACGAGCCAGTAAGTCCCACAAGAAAGGGCCGGGCCCTCGCGGACCCGGCCCTGTTCTTCTTTCCTTATCAATCTACTTCGCTGATCGTCGCCTCCTCGTGACCAGGCCACATCCCAACAGTCCCAAAAGCAGGCCGCCCAATGCTCCACCACCACCGCCTTCTGTCGGCGGCTGTGCCGGCGGGCCCGGCTGAACCGGTGGCGGTTCTACGGGTGGCGGAGGAGGAGGTGGTGGTGGCGGAGCGTCGGACTCTGCGGTGACGATGCGGATGTTGGCGTCGCCCGTACCAGCCTGCACTTCCATCGATACCGCGTTCTCGGAGTCGGCCAGCAGCGTACCGACATCCTGGCGAGAAGCGACCAGTCTGCGGAAGCTCTGCGCCGCGCTGGCGAAGTCCCTGGTCGAGATCTGCGAGCCGTCTGCGGCGTTCAGGATCTGTACCTGGATCGACCCATCGTCGGCGACCGCGGCCAGTGCAATGGCGGCGAGCTCGTTCACGGCGGCCGCGTCAACCAGCGTCCAGTCGCTGTCGAACAGACTGAAGGACTGCAGCGGCAGGCCGTCTGCGTCGTAGGTCGAAACGTCGATGCTGCCATCCAGCGCCTGGCTGGCGACGGCGAAGCCATCGGCGAGCACCGCCAGGTACGAAGCGATGGATTCCGGGCCTCCAACCACGACGGAACTCGTGATGTCGTTCGCCGGGTCGTATAGCAGAACGGTGGGTTCACCGGAGACGCGATCCGTACCCAGTACCAGCAGCGTGCCGTTCAGTACGGCCATCGAGCGAGCTTTAACGTTGCCGTCGATCACAACGTCCTGTAGTTCGGTGCCGGAAACGCCGGCGTAGCGCGTAGCCTCCAGGCCGCCGTCCTCATCCTCGAACAGGACCCAGACGTTGCCGCCGTCGGCCACAAGCGTAAACGCCGTCCTGCCCGCATTGGCAACGACGTCGTCGTACTCAAAGGCACCATCGGCAAGCGAGCGCCGAGCCAGGCGGCTTGTCCCTTCCGCGCTTTGTTCAAACAAGGTGACGATGCTGCCGGTCGACGCCGCCGCGGCGATAAACCGGCGGTCCGTCGTGACCCCGAGGTCGATACTGTCGGCAAGGATCGATTCATCGTTGCTGATGTCCTTGAGGTACAGCCGGTAGCGTCCGCCGTCGGTCCGCAGCAGGGCGTAGTCATCGCCGCCAGAACCGTTCGCATCACCCAGCGCGACTACCGTCGCCGCCGCATCCGGGTCGCAGGCATCGCCAATGGCATCCACGTCCTGGTCAAACTGGTTGCGATTGGCCGTGATCGGGCAATTATCCGTGCTGTCGGCGCGCTGGTCGCGATCGGTATCCACGCTGTCCGGGCGCGTGCCTTTTTCGTACTCCATCGCATTGGTCAGCATGTCACCGTCGTCGTTTGCGGTGGCATCGCCGGGGTCCTTGTCGTTCAGGCCGAAGCGCTGTTCCCACTCATCCGGCAGGCTGTCGCCGTCATCGTCCGGGTCGGCGTTGTCACCTACGCCGTCGAGATCGAGGTCCGAACTTTCCAGCGGATCGCCGGGGAACGCGTCTTCACTGTTGATCACGCCATCGTTGTCGGCATCGAAGTCGGGGTTCACCGTCATCGGGTAAACCTTCGACGTGCCGATCATGAGGCCGGCATGATCCTTCTCGGCTGAGGTCACCATGGCCACGATCGGCACGTTCTTGTCTTCGGCAACCGTGCCGTCGCCGATGACGTTGATGCCGACTCTGGCCTGGCCATCAACGGGGATGTTCTCGACGGTGCAGGAAAGACTGCGGCCGGCGAAGTCACAGGTCACGCCGGTGGCCCCACCGGCAATACCGATAATGCCGCCGGGGCCCGCGGTCATGCCTTCGCCAAGCGTCGCTTCCAGCGTTACATCGGTCGCGTCCAGGGTCGCTCCGGTGTCGTTCGGCAGCAGGTTGTGTACGGCGATGAGAAGGTCGAACTGCTCGCCGTCCATAATCGGCGCCGTCACCTCGGTGTCGAGCTCGGCCACTTCCGTGGGCGCGGTGTCATTGAAGGTAATAGCCTTGCTCACCCGTGTCTCAACATCAAAGGGCACGGTGACCGAGGCGGTGACGTTCGCGTCACTGCAGCTCGACAGCTGGGTCAGCCCCGGCAGGTCGCTGGTGCAGACGGTGACGAACTTCGGCCCGTTGTCGAAGTAGGTCACCTCGTGGGTCAGGATGGCGGAGCCAGGCGCCGACTGGATGTAAGTCGGTTCTTCGGGGCCGGCCACTTCGCCCGGCGGCAGTGAGGTGCCGGTAACGTAGCGTTCACCTGGGCCCCAGTCGATGCCATAGACGTGGCGGTCGGTGAGGTCCACATCCGCAAACTCGGCTTCCACGCGAATCGGGAAGCCGGCGCCATAGCCGTCGTTCAGTTCGGCCAATTCAATGGTCGGCAGGTCGTTCACGGCGGCCACTTCAATGGTCGCTTCGGTGACTTCCGACTCCATACCGCCAGCGTCCTGGACCCTGAACGTGAAGGTCTCGGTGCCGAAGAAGTTCGGGTCGGGCGTGTAGACGAACGCGGGGCCCACTCCGGTGATCATGCCGTTCGCGGGCTGCGATTCGATGGAGAAGGTGAGCGACGGCTGGTCTTCCACGTCCGGGTCGAATGCGGTCAGCGTGAAGTCGAGCATCGTGTCTTCCTCACCCTCGAATACCAGGCCTTCATCGGCAATCGGCGGGCGGAAGTTTCGCACCAGACTGATGGCGACGTCGGCCTCGTTGCTGGACACCAGGCCGTCGTGCACAGCAAAGGAAAAGGAATCGCTGCCGGTGTAACCGTCGTCTGACTGGTAGGTGAGCCGCGCCGTTTGCGTCGGCGTCTGCGTGTCGTCGTCAAAGTCGGTGATCGGCGTGGTCTCGAACATGTGCAGCAGGTCGCGCTGGCGATCCAGCACGTAGAAGAACTGGCTGTTCACCGTCACGTCCTGCGGCTTGCCGAAGTCGCCAAGCACAAAGCAGCTGCCGTCGCACTCGGATTCGGCTTCACCGGCGAAGTAACCTTCCTGGGTGAAGCGCTGCACGCGCAGGTTCTCGGCGTCGGTGACGTAAAGCACGTTGTTCGGGTCCATGGCGATGCCGCGCGGCTGGTTGAACTGGCCGGGCCCGGAACCGGGGGCGGGTGTGGACAGGCCGACCGTTGGAAAGCCGCAAAGCTCCGCTGTACAGGCGTAACCGAGGCTCATTTGCTGCACCTCGTCGCAGGCGCGCACCTCGGTCAGATTGTCATTGCAGACGCCGTTCCAGCCAATCAGCTCGCCGGGTGTGAACTCAACCGTGTCATCGTCATTCCGCACGATCGTGCTCGGCGAGAACTTGTAGACACGGTTCGTGCCGACGTCGGAGACGTACAGGTTGCCGTCCGAATCGATGGCCATGTCTTTGCGCTGCAGGCCGGTGGTAGGAAGGTCGCCCGGCTGGGCTATGTAGCCAAGATAGGCCGGCCGGCTGTTGCCGTCGATCCGGGTCATGTCGTAGGCGACAAGCGAGCGGTTGCCGTCCGTCGCGTAGAGGATCTCTTGGTTATCCGCGACGATGGAGGTTGGTACGTCGGCCAGGTGCGCCTCGGTCGGGTCGCCAATGGCCGGCGTCGTGTCAAGGTTGAACGACTGGCAGTTCTCCAGCATGGCATCGCAACGGCGCGAGCGGCCGGTCTTCGAGCCCTCGTCGAAGAACCAGTAGATGTTGCCGTTGGCGTCGATGGATAGCTGCTGGGGCACCGAGGTTATGTCGATACGCACCGCCGTTGTTACGAGGTCGCCATTCGCATCCTTGTCGAAGCGAGCCACGCGTGGACCGCGCTCGATCCTGCCTGTCGACCTGTTGCAGCGGAAGTAGGTGTCGGCAACGTAGGTGACGTCGTCATCGGTAACGGTGATGTAGTTCGGCTCGGTGGTGAAGTTGTTATCGGGCACGTAGTTTCTGTCTGCCATGCATTGCGCATCGAGGAAGGCACTTAGCTCGGCTCGCGTCAGGCCGAACGCGTTCTCAGCCCGCCGGTCCTCGATGAAGTAGGGGAACAGCGGCGCGACGAAAAAGCCGTTCGACGGCGGACGGGTGATAGAGAAGGCGAGCTGGTCGTAACGGTTCGAGATCAGGTCGTTATCGATACCCGTCAGCTCGATCTCGATGGGATCGAAGCTGATCGCGTTGACTGACGCGCTGTTCGCCACAGGCGTGGTGTTCGTGCCGGCTTCCTTGATCGTCACCCACTGGTTGGCGCTGGTCGAGTTACCCGAGGCGTCCGTCGCCGACCAGGTAACCAGGGTGCGCGAGTTTGGCTGATAGGTCGCCGGCGCGTCGTTGACTATGGTCGGCCGCACGTCAGCCAGGTCGAAGACCGCCGGGCGGCCGATGTCGATGGCCAGCTCCTCGGTGGCCTCAACCACTTTGCCAGCCGGCGGCACGACGATCGGCGGCAGGGTGTCCTGCACCAGCACTTCCTGGGTGAAGTAGCCGATGTTGAAGCCGGTGCCGTCTTCGTTCTTCGGGCCGGCATCGCGGGCGTTCCAGCGGATCTCGGTGACCTGGCCCACCGGCATGAACGACGGGCCGTTGTAATTCACGATCGGCACGCGGCCGCAGGTGTCGGTGACCGTGAAGCCATCTCTTAATGAAGAGAGATGATCGCGCAGGTACTCACCACCCACCTGAGTGGCTTCCACCGTGAACTGCGTCTGCAACGGCTGGAACTCTGGCACTGTGGTGTCGAGCACGTAGAAATCCTGGAACTGCTCGTTGTAGATGCCGCGGCCAAAGGTCGGGGTCGGCACGGCGTCTACCAGGAACCAGTCCACGCCGGCGGTCGTTCCCTCCAGACCGAGCTCGATGAAGAGGCCGATGGCCGCTTCCATGGCTGCGCGTCGCGCCGCGGGCGTCTTAAGCCCCACGGCGATTTTCTTCGACAGCTGCTCAATCGCTTCGGCGAGCAGGATGTGCCATGGCGGGAAGTCGAGGAGCGGCGTCGACAGCGTCTCGGCCTTCCAGCGCAGCAAGTGCTTGCCCACGGGAATCTCGACTGTACCTTCCAGGAGTTCGCCGCGGCGATACACGCCTACTTTCACGTCGGTGTGCGCGTGGTAAACGTAGGGGC
>CAZFVT010000053.1:0-13702 GCA_964522355.1 uncultured Woeseiaceae bacterium
GAAGGAGACCGACTGGTCGACTGCCGGCAGGGTGCTGCTCTTTGGTGTACCGACCATCGTGATCGGTGCCATTGTTTTTGGCTGGATCAGCGCAAGGACCGTGGCAATTGTGTTCGCCGTGTTCCTGACGCTCTCCTTTCCGGTCAAGTACTGGGCCAAGACCCACGAAGTCAGGACCGGGCCGAAGCTGCTGGCGGGAGCCAGCGTCGTCTGGGGCATGCTGGCGGGCAACGTGATCGGGCCGGGGTTCTTTCTCGCGCCTTTTCTGCTCGGCACCGGCATGAATCGCATGACCTTTGTCGGCACGCTGGCGACCATCACCCTGGTCATGAACGTCGTCAAGGTCGTGGTGTTTGGCGCGACCAGCCTGCTTGACGTCGATTTGCTGGTGCTCGGCGTCGGCATTGGCATACTGACGATTCCCGGCAACTGGCTCGGCCGTTGGGTGCTCAAGCGCCTGCGCGACAGCGACCACCGAACGGCGATCGATATCATGACGGTACTGATGATCATCAATTTCATTTACCTCGCGATCGCGCAAGCATGAAGCACGTGGTCATCGTTGGCGGTGGCAATGCGGCTCTGTGCGCGGGGATTGCCGCCCTGGATGCCGGCGCGAAGGTCACCCTGTTCGAGAAGGCGAGCGCAGAAGAAGCCGGTGGCAACAGCCGCTACACCGCCGGTGCCATGCGCTTTTGCTACAACGGTCGCGATGACATTCTCGCGCTGCTTGGCGATCCTGACGACGAGCGGATCGCACGGACCGAGTTCGGCGGCTACGAACCCGCTCGGTTCGAGTCCGACATGCTGCAATTCAACGCGGGCCAGCCGCTCAGTTCGCTACAGCAGCGGCTGATTGACGACAGCTACGAGACGATGCGCTGGCTTTCCGGGCACAACGTCCGATTCGATCCGATTTACTCACGGCAGGCCTTCGAGAAGGACGGTCGCTTCGTCTTCTGGGGCGGCCTGACGCTGGAGGCCCGAGGCGAAGGTGTTGGCCTCGTCGATGCCGAGATTGAAGAGTTTGAAAGGCTGGGTGGAGAGCTCATCTACGATTCGCCGGTGCTGGACCTCGCGATGACGGGCGACACGGTGACCGGGGTCATTGTTGGCACAGGCAACGAACGGGGCGAAGTTGCCTGTGATGCCGTGGTCCTCGGCTGCGGCGGCTTCGAAGCCAGCCGCGAGCTGCGAGAGCAGCTCATGGGCGATGAGTGGGCCCATGCCAAAGTGCGCGGAACGCCTCACAACACCGGCGCCGGCCTGGAGATGGCCATCAGGGCCGGAGCTGCCATGGCGGGGCGATCCGATGGCTGTCACGCCGTACCCATGGATCGTCATATGCCCGAGTACGGCAATCCTGAGATTCCCTTCATTGAGCGCAAGCACTACCGCAAGATCTGCTACTTCCTCGGCGTGATGCTCAACGCCAGCGGCGAGAGGTTCGTCGACGAAGGCTTCAACTTCCGGAACTACACTTATGCGCAGTTTGGCCGCGCCGTGCTGCAACAGCCCGGAAACTTCGCGTGGCAGGTCTTTGACGCGAAAGTGGCCGACCTGCTGTATGCGGAGTATCGCTTCGAGCTGGCGTCGTTCGTCGAGGCCGACTCGCTTGAATCACTGGTCACCAAGCTTGACGGCGTTGATGCCGATGCCGCGCTTGATACGCTGCGCGCGTTCAACGACGCGGTGGATGAGTCGAACGGTTTCGATCCAACCATCCTCGATGGGCGAACGACCCGCGGCTTGGTCCTGAACAAGACAAACTGGGCGAATCGCCTGGACACGCCGCCGTTCAAGGCATTCCCCGTGACCTGCGGCATTACCTTTACCTACGCCGGCGTGGCTATCGATGATTCGGCGGCGGTGCTCAAGGCGAGCGGAGAACGGATTCAAGGCCTCTATGCCTGCGGCGAGATGGTTGGCGGGATATTCGAGGACGGTTACCCCGGAGGTTCCGGCCTGACGTCGGGCGCTGTGTTCGGTCGTATCGCGGGCGGGTCAGCAGCCGCCTGAGACTGACGAACGGGACGCCAATCCAGCAAGAGTCTGCATTCATCGGATTTCAATGCACACTTGTGCATCAGATTACTTGGCCTGTGCACGAAACGATTGGCTCTCAAGTAGCTGTAATTTCTTGGTAAAACGCTAAACCCGTACACCAGAACTAGCTATACGGGGATTTCTTCGCACAAAAATGCACACGTTTGCATTTGTCTGAGCGACGGATTAGTATCCATCAACAGATTCCGGGCTAAGGGTCAGCTTCGGATCAGGCTTACATTTCGGCACTCGCCGGACTCACCTTGGGGAGGAGGGAGACTATGAAGCTCAATTCAGTTGGAATAGCGGTGGCGACAGCCCTTGCGATGGCACCGGGCACGCACGCGATTGCTCAACAAAGCGGCGCGAACGATGGTCTGGAGGAGATCGTCGTAACCTCGAGGCGCGTCACGGAAAGTCTCCAGGACGTTCCCGTATCCGTTAACGTGATGGACAACGACTTCCTTCGCGAACAGCAGATCATGGACGTCAACGACGTCCTGAATTTCTCGCCGGGCGGCAGCTTTACCCAGTTCAACAAGATGCAGTCGGAGTACGGCCTCCGCGGTGTTTCTTCGCAGTCCGAGGGTGCGGCGGGCGACTCTTCCGTTGTCACCGTCATCGACAACGTGCCGGTGACCCACGAGTTCATGAAGAACCCGTCACTGTATGACATGGCGCGGGTCGAAGTTCTGCGCGGTCCCCAGGGGACGAGCTTTGGTCGGAACGCGTCGTCCGGTCTGGTACACCTCGTTACCGCCAGGCCCGAATTCGAAAGCAGCGGCCAGGTCTCCCTCGACGTTGGCGACTACGGCACCCTCGGTGGTGAGGCCTACGTGACCGGCGGCTTGTCGGAAAACGTCGCAGGACGTCTCGCCATCAACTACGACACCATGGACGGCTACACCCGGGACACGCGCTCGGGCAATGACCTCGGCGGTACGGAGAATATCGGCATTCGCGGGTCGCTGTTGTTCAACCCCAGCGATGAGGTTTCGGTATATCTGAAGGTTGAGCACAACAGCGACAACGACGACTCGCCGGCGATACGCAAGGGTCGCGACTGCTCCATCGTTTACCAGGGTGACTTCCCGCAGCCGAGTATTGTCGGTGCGCCGCAGCCGCCGTGGACGCAGTTCCCGAACTGGACGGACTCCTGTGATCCTTGGGAGACGCAGATCTCAGAAGCGACTTATCTCGGTGACTTTTTCCTCGACCGCGATATCAACATCGTGACCGCGGAGATCTCCTGGCAGGTGACGGACGACATCACCCTGACGTCTGTTACCGGTTACATGGACGGCGAAAGCGACTACCTGATCGACGCCCACGGTGGCCCGAACAACTCCATGTTCCAGTCAACCCAGAACGAGGCGGAAACCCTGAGCCAGGAAATTCGACTGGACAACAACGCGAGCGGTGGCGCGCTGCGCTGGCTGGCGGGTATCTATCTCATGGGTGATGAGCAGACCCGTAATGACCAGAACATCTTCTACGTCGATGACGCGGTGGGCGATCCCCAAAGCCCGACCGGCTTCCGCCCCGAAGGCCGGGACGTCAAGCAACAGCGTAACGAAACCTCCTCAATCGGCATCTTCGGTGAGCTCAACTACGACTTCACCGACCGACTGAGCGGCAGCGTTGGCGTGCGCTGGAGCGAGGACGAGAAAGACTACTCCATCGCTCACTTTGGCTGGGGCTGGGGCGGACCGATCGAGTTGCTCAACAACGGCTTCGACGAGAACGGCGATCCGATCAACGGCTGCGTCTTTGCGCCGAGCGGCCCGCCGACCTTCGGTGATCGCTTCTGCGGTACGCCGGAAGATCCGGTTGGATTTACGGACCCGACGATAACCAGCAACACCTGGGACAACACCAGCTTCAGGGGATCTCTGCAGTTCCAGGCGACCGAAGAGGTCATGGTATACGGTGCATTCTCCCAGGGTTACAAGACGGGCGGGTTCCAGTCTGAGCCCACCAACCCGATCGATGCTGCGGATCCGTACAACGAAGAAACGGTCGACAACTTCGAGATTGGCTTAAAGAGCGAGTGGGGCGGGCGACTGCGTTTGAACCTCACCGCATTCACCACGGATTACCAGGACCTGCAGCTCTTTATCTTCCGCGGCACGGGCTCCGGCAACTACCTGCAGCTGACTGCAAACGCGGCGGACGCCGAGATCTCCGGCGTCGAAGCTGAGTTCGTCTGGCAGGCAAATGATTACTTCAGCCTGAGCGGTACCCTGGCCAGCGTCGATGCAGAACTTGTAAACGCACAGATCGACGTCGATGGCGATGAGGAACCGGAAGACTTTAACGGCACCCGGCCGGACAACACCACCGACTACACGGCGACGCTCGTTGCCACGGTCGACATTCCGCTATCCAACGGCTCGCTCATCGACATCCGGGCTGACTGGCGCGGCAACAGCGACGTGTTCGACGACATCGGCGAAGACCCGAACCGTCGCCACGACAGCTACAACGTGATTGGCGCGCGGGCGCGCTGGACTTCCCCGGACAGCCGCTACGCGGTGACCCTGTGGGGAAGGAACCTGACGGAGGAGGCCTACACGGTTAACGTAGGTCCTTATCAGCCGAACCTCAATCAGCTGAACTTTTCCTATGCGCCACCAAGGGTGGTCGGAGCAAACCTGACGGTGAACTTCTAGAGGAAGCTGTTCGAAGATGTAAGATCAGAAAAGCCCGGGCTAACTGCCCGGGCTTTTCTGCTTAAGACTAGGCAAAAGGTGGCTTATGCAAAGACTACCCATTCGCAGCGGATGGCTGCTCATCCTGTTTGCCAGCGGCGCCGCACTGGGTCACCACGGCGTCAGTGGTCAGTTCGATCTCTCGGTGGAATTCGAGATCACCGGCACGGTGACGCGGGTTGCTTGGGTCAATCCGCATTCCTACGTCTACTTTGATGTATCGGACGAGTCCGGTGCGACGGAACAGTGGCGCTGCGAACTTCGCGCTGCGACAACGCTCAGGCGCTCCGGCTGGACCCGGGACATGTTCGCTCCGGGTACCAAGGTGACGATATTCGGCTCGCCGGCGCGGCGCGAAGACAATGCCTGTTACACCCAGTACATTTCCTTCAACGATGGACCGCGTCTTTATCGCTATGCACAGCTGAATGAGGACCAGGAGGCGGTGGGCGATAACGGCCCGGGCGTCGCGGCACCCGCACGTCTCGCGAACGGGGAGCCGAACATCTCCGGAGACTGGGCGGCGGACCAGCGGCTGTTCAGCCATGACGAGATACTGAGGTTTTTCGGCCGACCGCTGAAGCCCGGCCAGGACAATCGTCCGAGGCTGGGACGGAGGGTCAATGTCGAGCTGACAGAAGCCGGTCAGCAGGCGGCCTCGGAACGGGCGGGCAACGCCGGTGACGTCAGCGTGGATGACGAGGGGTTGTTGCTGCAGACGGGAAGCGGCTCGCTGAACTGCCAGCCGCGGAGCTTCTTCCGGGACTGGACTTTCGATCAGCATCCGAACCGAATCACCCAGGAAGGTGAACGGATCACCCTGCAGTATGGATTCATGGACACGACCCGCACTATTTACCTGGATATGAGCGAACATCCCGAGGACCTTAAGCCCAGCCCTGTTGGTCACTCGATCGGGCGGTGGGAAGATGATGTGCTAGTCGTCGAGACCACTGGCTTTTCGGCAGGTCCATTTCCCTCACCGGCCCCCAATACCGTCCGCAGCGACGCCTATCGCGTATCAGAACGGTTTGAGCTGAACGAAGACGGCACGATGCTGATGAGAAGCTGGACGGCAGAAGACCCTGCCTACTGGACGAATTCGGTGTCCGGCCAAGACGCCGTACGCCGTTCGGATATAGAATGGGAACCCTATAACTGCGACGACCGGACCAACGAAAACGTTCGCAACTAGTAAGACAGACGAGGGGCACTCACGATGATGCGAATTATCTCGCCCGCGGCGATGATCGCTGCATTGCTTGCTTGTGCTTCCGCTGAAACCGTCCTCGCCCATCACAGCACCGCCGCCAATTTCGATGAGAGCCGGATGATCGAGATCGAGGGTGAGATCAGCGCCAATCGACTGCGCAATCCGCACATTACCTTTGTCGTTGACGTCGTCAACGCCGCGGGCGAAACGGAGCACTGGACCGTCGAGTCAAACTCCCTCAGCGGCCTGCGTCGCCTGAAAGTATCAACGGAGGTTTTCGCCGTCGGCGAGAAGGTGCGGGTCGCGGGTAATCCGTCACGCCACAAGGCGCACGGCATCTGGGCAACGAACGTCATGCGCGCGGACGGCTCTGAAGTGCTGGTCGACCCGGGATCGAAGCCGATCTGGACGACCGAGGATACGACGTCCGGGACTCCGCTCTATACGATGGAAGGCGACGCCTCAGAGCCGGAGCTGGGTATCTTCCGGACCTGGAGCCACACTCGCGCCACCAACATGCTGTTTCCGGAAACGACTATTCCGGACTTCGACATTTTCTCTTATCCCTTGACCGCGTCGGCCAGGTCTGCGGCCGAGGCGTTTGACCCGGTCACAGAGAATCCGACGCTGAACTGCGCTCCCAAGGGCATGCCGACGATCATGGAGCAGCCTTACCCGATGGAGTTTGTTGACGAGGGCAATCGACTGCTGGTGCGCATGGAAGAGTACGACATCGTTCGTACCATTCATCTGGATCAGGACGCCACGCCGGACGGGGCCGCCCATGGGCCGCTCGGGTATTCGACGGGCCGCTGGGAAGGCAACACGCTCGTGGTGCATACCGATCACGTGAACTGGGGGTGGTTCGATCAGGCTGGCATACCGCTGACCGATGACGTACAGATTGACGAAGAGTTCACCCTGGCGGATGACGGGTCGCGTCTCGATTTCAAGATCACCATAACCGATTCGTCGACCTTTACTCGGCCGGTGGTGCTGGAGAAATTCTGGCTCTACGTGCCAGGTGTCGAGGTCAAGCCCTACGAGTGCCTTGCAAACTAGGCGGCCAGCTGTGGCCACGTGCCGAGCGCTGCGCTGAAAGCCACCTAAATCAAACAACACAGGACAAACAAATCATGGCCAGTTTTACGATCAACGGGGAATCGGTACAGGTCGACGCGGAAGCAGATACTCCGCTGCTCTGGGTGATTCGCGAGCACCTGAAACTGACCGGCACGAAGTTCGGATGCGGGATGGCGCAGTGCGGGGCATGCACCGTGCATGTTGAGGGCAGCGCCGCGTTTTCCTGTGTTACTCCCGTTTCGGCGGTGGAAGGAAAGTCGATTATGACGATCGAAGGCCTTTCCGATGACAACAGTCACCCGCTGCAGAAAGCCTGGATCGCGGAGCAGGTTCCGCAGTGCGGCTACTGCCAGTCCGGCCAGATCATGAAGGCCGCTACCCTGCTCGAAGAGAACCAGAGCCCGACTCGCGAAGAGATCGTCGCGCACATGCATACCAATCTGTGTCGCTGTGGATCCTACAAACAGATCATTGCCGCGATCGAGCGCGCGGCGGAGGAGGCTTGACGTGGAGAGAACTGACCTTAATCGTCGTGAGTTCCTGAAGCGCTCGGCGGGCGTCACCTTCGTGATCGGCGCTGGCGGCATCGTATCCGCCTGTTCGGCAGGCGACAGCGGTCCGTCGGCCGCCGGTCCTGATGCCGATGCGTTCAATCCGAATATCTGGGTCACCATCAGACCCGACAACAAGATCGTTGTCGAATACTCCGGCACAGAGATGGGGCAGGGCTCAAGCACCCATCTGCCTATGATGCTGGCCGAGCACCTTGATGCTGACTGGGATGACGTCAGCGTGCACACCGTTCAGGTTCACGATGAGGCGTATGGCAATCCGCTATTCCAGAACATCCTCTACACGGCCGGCAGCACCATGATCATGATGTTCGGCGAGAAGATGAAGGTGGCCGGAGCGCAGGCGCGCCAAATGCTCATGACTGCGGCGGCCAGCCAGTGGGGCGTGCCCCGGGCAGAGTTAAGCACCGAACTCGGCGCGGTTGCGCATTCTTTATCTGGCCAGCGCGCGACCTATGGTGAAATCGTCGCCAGCATGGCACTGCCGACGGAAGTGCCCGATCCCGAGGTCCTGGACTTCAAGCCGGAGAGTGAGTTTCGCTACATCGGTCGGGACCTCGCGCGTCGCGACGTGCCGCCGAAGTCCAACGGTTCCGAGATCTTCAGCATCGACGTGCAGGTGCCCGGCATGGTGTACGCCGCCGTCAGGCACACTCCGGTCGAGGGCGAGCGCCCGGTCAACGTCGACGACAGCGAAACCCTGAAAGTGCCGAACGTCACGGATGTGGTCGTCATGGATCATGCCGTCGCCGTTGTTGGCACGACGGTAGAGGCGACCCGCTGGGGCAAGGACAAGCTCAAAGTTGAGTGGAGCAACGAATCTGTATTTCGCAACTCAAACACTGAGGCGACGCTTGAGGAGTACACCGCGCAGGTAACGGATCTCGCCCGCACCGGGCCGGTATGGAACGAGACCGGTGATGCTGAGCAGGCGCTGGTCGAGGCGGATGACACCATCGACGCGGTCTACACGTCCGACACGGTTTACCACGCCCAGATGGAACCGCTGAACGCGACCGCCTCGGTGTCGGATGACGGGATGTCGGCCGAAATATGGGTGGGCACGCAGTCCCAGAGCCTGTCCGTTATTGGCTCGGCCGAGACCCTGGGCACGACCCACGACAAGATCAAGCTACACCCCATTACCATGGGCGGCGGCTTCGGTCGCCGCTCGCCGCTGCACCAGCTCTATCTCGACGACGCGCTGCTGATCTCCCGCGAGATCAAAAAGCCCGTAAAGGTGATCTGGACTCGCGAGGATGACGTCGAGTCGGGCTGTTTTCGCCCGGCGACGGCCCAGTACATGCGCGCCGGCTTCGACGCCGAGGGCAACCTGACCGCATTTCATCATCGGGTCGGCACCTCAGAAGTGCTGCCGACCATGAACCGACACCGATGGGACTGGGCCAAGCCGAAGGACGTCATTGTCATGCTCGGTACCGAGAGCACGACTTACGATCTGCCCAATCACAAGGCTGAGCACATCGTCTGCGACCGAAAATCCCGCGTGCTCGCGTGGCGCGGCATCGGCACGAGTTACACCAAGTTTGCAGTCGAGTGCTTCATCGACGAGCTTGCGGCCCGCCAGTCGGCGGATCCGCTCGACTATCGCCTGGCGCTGTGCCACAACAATCCGCGCATGACGGCGGTGCTGAATGAAGTGGCGCAGATGTCAGACTGGTCAACGCCACGTCCCGAGGGCCGAGCTCTTGGTATAGCCATCTCCGGGTATTCCCGTTCGCTTTCGGCGGGTGTCGTGGACATCTCGCTCGATGAGGCAACCGGCACGGTGACCTGCCATAACGTCTGGGCGGTTGGCGACTGTGGCTATTCGGTGGCACCGGCGAACGCCGAGCGCCAGCTTGATGGCAACGTCATCTTTGGTCTCAGTTCCGTGTTGAAGGAGCGCATTACGATCAGGGATGGGGTCGTCGAGCAATCAAACTTCCATGACTACCCAATTCTGCGCATCTCGGAGATGCCGAACATTGAGTCGCGCATCATGAAGAATGATCACCCATCGTCCGGCGCCGGGGAGCTGGGCCTGGCGATGATCGGGCCGGCCATAGCGAATGCCCTGTTCACGCTGACCGGCAAGCGTTTCAGGCATCTGCCGCTCACTCCGGAGATCGTCCGGCGTACGCTGGACGCCTGATTGCACTGAAACCCATTCCGGTCGGCTGGCTTAACGACCCAGCGCAGTCCGGCAAACCTCTACTGACGGCTAGCTGCGTGGCCGCATCTGGAAGGGCCTGTCTGCTTCGCTAGTGACCGTGCTTGTGTTTTGAGCCGTGACCGTGGTGATGGTGCCCATGCCCATGCCCATGCCCATGCCCATGCCCATGCCCGTGGTGGTGGTGATGGTGATGGTGATGATGGCCGTGGACATGCCCCTTACCGTCGGGCAGCAACCCGGTCGCACAGCCGCAGGCGGTAGCTGCCGGGCTGCTCTTGTCCACTACGGTGCTGCGACGAAGCAGGCCGAGCTTCATACCCACGCCGCCGGTCACGATTCTTCGCACCGGCTGGCCGGTCTCGGGATGGTGGGTAAGCGCGTCGTCCGTCATGCGCTGGAATAACTCGAATCGCAGTGGCCCATCGCCAGAGTCGCTATCGAGCACTTCGTAAATGTAAGTTGGCATAGCTGTCCTCGCGTCGCTTGCGGTTCAGTCTGTTTCAAGTCCGCTGAGGACTTTGACGTTCTCCGGATCCAGTTTCACGCCCGAACTTTCCGCCATGTATTCGAGAACGATGCTGAAGTCCATCGTCTCGCGATTTCCCCGCCCCATGGAACTCTGCATGATGTCCCGTGAAACGGTCGCGGTGGGCATTGGAACCTCGTGCTTGCGACCCAGGGCCAGTCCCAGGTCCATGTCCTTGCGCATCAGTTCAGGTGTGAAGGTGATGTTCCAGTCCAGATTAACCCAGGCGGGTGACTTGTACCGCGTGAAGACTGAGCCCATGACGCTCTTGTTCATGAAGTCGAGGAAAGCATGGCGTGGCACGCCGGCTTTCTGCGCGAGCACGATCAGCTCAGACATGGACTGCGTAACCACGCCGAGGAAAACGTTGTGGCAGATTTTGACGATTCTCGACAGCTCACCTTCGCCTACCCAGGTTGCGCCCTGGCCACCGATGATCTCGAGAAACGGGCGGACACTCTCAAACACGGCCTCCGGCCCGGACGCGACAACACTCAGTTCGCCCGCCTTGACGCATTTCGCGTTACCGCTAACCGGCGCGGCGATGTACTCGATGCCCAGCGCCGACAGTCGCTCACGAACCTCGGCGGAGACTTCGGCCGAAATAGACGTGCAGTCGACGATCGTTGTTGGCTTGCTGTCGCCCGACAGGACGCCGGCATCGCCAAACAGCAGGTCGACCAGGTGATCCTGGGTGGCCACCATGAAGAACACGATGTCCTTGCCATTCAGTTCGGCAACGCCGTCGATGATCGTGGCGCCGTGTTCTGACAGCGGCTCCGCTTTGCTGCGCGTTCGGTTCCACACAGACAGGTCGCAGCCCGCTTTTGCCAGGCGCTCTGCCATCGCGTAGCCCATACGGCCGGTGCCGATCCAACCCAGCGATTTCGTTTTTAGTTCTTCGTTAGACAAGGGACGTTCTCCAGCGCATTGAATCCAGGTCCCGCCGCTGCGTCGTCGGCCGCTAGCGGGAGTGTAGGTAGCCTGTCCGAATCGCGTTACCGCTCTCCCCACAGGAAACGGAAGGCTGAGATGCAGACGTGTGCATAAGGTAGCAGATAGGGCCTGACACGGCAAGCCCCTCAATTCCCGCCATATCTCAGCAGGCTTGGCCGAATATCAGGAGATGATGTTGATTTGGCGCGGCAGGTGAAATATGCTCTCGTCCTGCACACGTTTGCAATATTTGTGCAGACTCTATACTGAAAGCACTCAAGCGAGACAACCATGGTGGACGCCAACTCGACAGACCCTGTCATCATCAAGCCCGAGGACATACGCCCGAACTGGAACTGGGACCGGCCCATTGCCGCCCCGGGTCGAACGCATGTCGATTTCGAGGAGCGCGTCGACTTTCGCCGGCTGCACAAGTATCGAATCTCGCGAGCACAGCAGGCCCTGAAGAACTCCGACCTCGGCGCCGTGCTTTGCTTTGACAACAACAATATTCGCTATCTGACGAGCAGCGTCATTGGCGAATGGAGTCGCGACAAGGTTTGTCGCTACGCGCTCTTTACCGGCAACGCCAATCCCTATCTCTGGGATTTCGGCTCTGCGGCCTCTCATCATCGCCTCTACGCGCCGTGGCTGAAGGAAGACCACTGCAAAGCCGGCATGCTCGGTCTGCGTGGCTCGGTGGGTGAGGAAGCGAATCTCTTCAAGAATGCGGCCGAGGAAATCTACGACATCCTGAAGTCCGAAGGTCTTGCGGACATGCCTGTCGGCGTCGACATCGTCGAGCCGCCCATGCTCTTCGCGCTTCAGCAGGCGGGTCTCGATGTGCGCGACGCGCAGCAGGTATTTCTCGATGCACGCCAGATCAAGAGCATGGATGAGATCATCCTGCTGAATATGTCGGCATCGATCGTCGACGGCGCCTACCAGATGATTGCGGATGCCCTGAAGCCGGGGGTCCGCGAGAACGAGATGGTCGCGCTGGCCAACAAGTTTCTCTACGAAAACGGCTCGGACGACGTTGAGGCGATCAACGCGGTGTCCGGGGAGCGCTGCTCGCCGCATCCGCATAACTTTACTGACCGCATGTACCGTCCGGGCGACCAGGCGTTCTTCGACATCATCCAGTCCTACATGGGTTATCGAACCTGCTACTACCGCACCCTGAACGTTGGACTGTCTACACCGGCGCAGATTGATGCCTATCGCCAGGCGAGAGAATGGATCGACGCCGCGATCAACATGGTCAAGCCGGGCGTAACGACCGACAAGATTGCCGCCCTGTGGCCGGAAGCAACGGAGTTTGGTTTTGCCAATGAAATGGAGGCCTTCGGCCTTCAGTTCGGCCATGGGCTTGGCCTGGCGCTGCATGAGCGGCCGATCATCAGCCGGCTCGTCTCCTTCGACGCACCGTTCGAACTGGAAGAGGGTATGGTATTTGCCCTTGAGACCTACTGCCCGGCGGTAGATGGCAACGGCGCTGCCCGCATTGAAGAAGAAGTGGTCGTGACCAGCGACGGCTGCAAGGTGATCACGCTGTTCCCGGCCCAGGAACTGTTCGTCGCCAACGAATACTAGAGGACGTTATGAGCGCAAATCCTGTAACAGCCGCGGGTGATACCCCCGCCGACATCATCTCCCGAGTACCTACCGGTCTGTGGATCGGCGGCGAATGGCGGGAGGGCAGCGACGGCGAGCGCATTTCCGTTTCCAACCCCGCCACAGAAGAAGTCATTGCCGATGTTGCCAGCGCGACCGCGGCCGATGTAGTTGCCGCCGTCGATGCGGCCGACGCCGCGGCCAAATCCTGGGCGAGCACGGCGCCGCGAAAGCGTGCCGAAATTCTGCGTCGCTGCTACGAGCTGATCGAAGAACGTCGCGAGGAGCTCGCCGTCATCATCTCCCAGGAAGAGGGCAAGACGCGGGCGGAAGCCTACGGCGAGCTGACCTATGCGTCCGAGTTCTTTCGTTGGTACTCGGAAGAAGCTGTTCGCATCGGCGGCAAGGCGAGTCGCGGTCCGGCCGGGGCAAACAATATCCTCGTCCAGCAGCGTCCGATCGGCATTGCGCTCCTGATCACGCCCTGGAACTTCCCGGCGGCAATGGCAACGCGAAAGATTGCTCCGGCGCTTGCAGCAGGCTGTACGGTCATTCTGAAGCCGGCATCCGAAACGCCGCTCACGGCGCTTGCACTGGCTGAGCTCTACAAGGACGCGGGCGTTCCTGCTGGCGTCGTCAACGTCATCTCATCGCGTCGATCGTCGGTCGTCTCAGCGACAGCGCTGGATGACCCGCGCGTGCGCAAGATTTCCTTTACCGGATCCACGGAGGTGGGCCGCATTCTGCTCAAGAAAGCAGCCGACCAGGTCGTCAACTGTGTGCGGCAACACAGTGACCGGCTGCATCCAGAGCCGTTGTTTC
>CAZFVT010000054.1:0-13332 GCA_964522355.1 uncultured Woeseiaceae bacterium
CTGTTTATCAGTGACGCCTTTATTGAAGTAGACCCGACTGCCGAGCAGATCGCCAAGACGACGCTGGCCAGCGCTCAGCGCATTCTCGATTTCGGCATCGTGCCCAAGGTCGCCCTGCTGTCGCACTCCAACTTTGGCTCATCGCGTTCCGAGTCGGCCATCAAGATGCGCGATGCGACGCGCATGCTGCGGGAGCTGGCGCCGGATCTCGAAATGGATGGCGAGATGCATGCGGACGCTGCCCTCAGCCCAACGATTCGCAACGCGCTGAACCGTCACGCTCAGCTGGAAGGCTCGGCGAACCTGCTGGTCATGCCGAACCTGGACGCGGCGAACATCGCGGTCGACCTCATCCGGGCCATTGCCGACGTCATGATGGTTGGCCCGATACTGTCCGGTACAGCAAAGTCGGCGCATATCGTGACGCCTTCGTCGACCGCCAAGGCCATCTTCAACATGAGTGCTATCGCCATTGCCGACGTGTGGCGGCGCAAGCACGAGAAACCGGTTAATGACCGCCGCCGCGGTCTGCGTGCCGGCAAAACCAGGGAGTTGACTCATGGCTAGTCCGAAATCGAAGGCCGTGATCGGCATTGCAGTCGTCGCGATACTGGCGGCAGGGTGGTTCTTCGCCTCGCCGCTGTTCATCGATGAGGTTGTTGATGAAGCCTTTGAGTTCCCGAGTCCCGCGGAGGTCGCCGCGATGACGCCGGCGGAACGCCAGGTATCAATGGACAAGTCGATGGATATGGCATCCAGGATGCCTGAGAAGCTCATGGATGAGGCGATGCCTCCGGCACAGCCGGTCGTCGTTGCCGCCGGGACGTTCAGAGACGCTGACGCCGTCCACAAGGGTGCGGGCAACGCGACCCTCTACGCCCTGCCGGACGGACGGCAACTCATCCGCTTCGAGGATTTTCGCGTAACGAACGGCCCCAAGCTGGTCGTCTACCTTGCCGAGCACCCGGATCCGACCAGTGCGGGCGATGTGCTGGAGGGCTTTATCAAGCTCGGCGACCTGAAGGGAAACGTCGGCAGCCAGAACTACGAGCTGCCAATCGGCACGGATACGTCGGCCTACGGCAGCGTGGTTATCTGGTGCGAACTCTTCGACGTCCTGTTCTCCCCGGCGCCGCTACAGGCGACGAACGACGCATGACTTGAGGCAATCACGTCTGGCCCGGATAATGGCCGACGATTTTCCCCCGCCATTGGTTACATCAGGAGATTTACCAGTGAACAAGTATCTGTTTTTAATCGCATTATTGCCTCTCGCGGGCTGCGGCGGCTCGGCACCGGATGCCGGAGAGTCAATGCCCGCCAGCGAGGCTTCGAGCGAGACCCCGCCCGCGGCCGCCATGGCCGAGCCCAGCGCACCGGATTTTGCTGCCATTCTCGACGCGCAGCCGGAGGAGGTGAAGGCTCGTTACCAGTATCGCGACCCGGCCGGGACCATGGCGTTCTTCGGCGTAGAGCCCGGAATGACCGTCGTCGAAGCGCTGCCGGGCGGTGGCTGGTACTCGAAGCTGCTGCTGCCTTACATCGGTGAAAACGGCGTGCTGATCGGCGCTGACTATCCTTATGCCATGTTCGAAGCGAACCCGCGTACAACGCCTGAGCGTCTTGAGTCCAAGAAGACCTGGGTTGCCGATTGGACGGCGCAGGCCGAAGGCTGGCGGATGGACGGCTACGCGCCGGTGAAGGCTTTCCAGATGGCCGAGTTGCCTGCAGACATGGAAGGTACGGCGGACGCGGTTCTTTTCATCCGTGCCCTGCATAACCTGGCACGCTGGGAAGAGGCGTCGGGTTCTTTGTCCTCTGCCGTTAACGATGCCTATAAAGTCCTCAAGCCCGGTGGCATCGTCGGCGTGATCCAGCACGAAGCGCGTCCGGACATGCCCGATGACTGGGCCGGCGGTCAGAATGGTTATCTCAAGCGCGATTTCGTTATCGCCCGCATGGAAGAAGCAGGGTTCGAGTTCGTCGAAGCTTCCGAGATGCACGCGAATCCGAATGATGTGCCGACCACCGACGACGTCGTCTGGCGCCTGCCGCCGAGCCTCTCGGGCAGCGACGACAATCCGGAATTGCGCGCCGAGCGCCAGGCGATCGGCGAGTCCAACCGTATGACTCTCAAGTTCCGGAAGCCCGCAGCCTGAGGCTGGTAGCCACAACGTGACGACGCGCCTGACTTCAGCGGTCGTTCACTACTGCGCCGCCTTGACGGCCGCCCGGCACCTGGTGCCGGGCCGGTCGCCGGGCGGCGTTTTTCGTTTTAGCCCGATTAACGTCAGCGCTGCCGTCCGGCCGCACCGTTAAGGATTTCCGATGACTATGAACCGTCTCCAACAGACCCTGGCCAGCCTGATCCTTGGCAGCTTCGCCTTCATCGCCGAGGCGCAGCTAAATGAGGCCGATCTTACGCAGACCAGGCCCATTGCTGCGGGATCGTCTCCGTGGATCGAGGAGCTGACCTGGATGGAGGTCCGTGATCGGATCGCCGAAGGCAGCACCACCGTCATCATCCCGACGGGCGGTATCGAGGAGAACGGCCCGTTCCTGGCGACCGGCAAGCACAACCTGATTCTCGAAGGCCTGTGCCCCAGGCTCGCCGCCGAACTGGGCAATGCGCTTTGTGCGCCAATCGTCAAGTTTGTCCCGGAGGGCAGCATCGAGCCTCCCAGCGGCGCCATGCTCTATCCCGGATCAATAAGTGTCCGAGATGACACGTACATCGAGTTGCTGGACGACATTGCCAGCAGCCTGAAGCAGGCTGGTTTTGCTGACATCGTTTTCATTGGCGACAGCGGTGGCAATCAGCGCGGCATGCGTGCCGTGGCGGAGCGACTGAACGATCGCTGGCAGGATGAGGTCGCCCGCGCGCACTTCGTTGTGGAGTTCTATTCGCCCGGCTGGGAAGACACCGAACGCTACACGGAAGAGATGCTTGGGGTCGCCGAGACCGCGAGCGACGGGTATCACGATGACATCTGGGTGACGGCCATGATGGCGGTGACCGACCCGGAACAGATCCGCTACCGTCAAAGGCTGGACGCCGGCCTTGCGTCCATCAACGGCGTAGATCTGCAACCGCTGCGCGAAACCATGGAGCTAGGCAGCAAGATGCTGGACTTCCGCGCCCGCTACACGGCGGACGTCATACGCCGGACGCTTGCCGCCGACTAGCTCTCCGCCCTGTTCCGCACAGCAAGAGCTCGAACCGGTTCGGGCGACGCTCATGTAGAATGTTTTACCGCTTTGAAAATCCGCCTGCTGACCGGGGGTCCTGCCATGCATTCAGTGCCTAGTTTCCGCGCCATACTTACTTTATTGACGGTCCTGTTCGTCGCCGCCTGCTCCGAGCCGACGGCGGTCGAGCCGACGACGGCTGTCGCACCGACTGCTCAGACCGCCCAGACGGAGATCGAGCGGCTTACGGAGCGGGCCGGAAAGGTGACCATCATCCGGGATGATTTCGGCGTGCCGCATATCTACGCGGAGACCGACGCGGATGCTGTATTCGGCTTGCTCTACGCCCAGGCGGAAGACGATTTTCCGCGGGTCGAAAGAAACTACTACTGGGCGATCGGGCGACTGGCGGAAGCCGAGGGCGAGGAGGCGCTGTTCAGCGACCTGCGCGCGCGGCTTTACATGACAACCGAAGAAGCAATGGCCGCCTATGACGCGGCGCCGGACTGGCTGCAGGAGCTCTGCAACGCTTTTGCCGACGGCCTGAACTACTACCTCGCGACCCACCCGGAGGTGCAACCCAAGGTACTCACGCGCTTCGAACCCTGGATGCCCATGTTCTTCTTCGAGGGTTCAATCGGTGGCGATATCGAGCAGATTCCGCTCGACGGGATCCGTGCGTTCTACGGCTCCGGCGCCAACCTGCCGCAGCAAACGGCAGCGGTCGTAAACGAGGAAAGTGACGACGAGCCGCGCGGCTCGAACGGCTTCGCCATCGCCGGCGAACACACCGCCTCCGGCAACGCCATGCTGCTGATCAATCCTCACACGTCTTTCTACTTCCGCGGCGAGGTGCACGTCGTCAGCGAGGAAGGGCTCAACGCCTACGGCGCGGTGACCTGGGGACAGTTCTTCGTTTACCAGGGCTTCAACGAGGATACCGGCTGGATGCACACCTCGACCCGCCTGGACTTCATGGATGAGTTTGTCGAGGACGTCAGCGAAGTGAATGGGCGGCTGCTGTATCGATACGGCGATGAGATGCGGCCCGTCGAGGTGTCCGAGGTCACGCTGAAATACAAAGACGGTGACGCCATGTCGGAGCGCACCTTCCCGATGTACCACACCCATCATGGACCGATCACCCACATGATCGATGACAAGTGGGTGGCCACAAAGATCAACTGGGATCCCGTCAACGCGCTGACGCAGTCCTACATCCGTACGAAGCAGGACGGTCTCGAGGGCTTCGACGAGATGATGTCCATTCGCACCAACTCCTCGAACAACACGGTGTATGCAGACTCCAGCGGCAACATCGCCTACTACCACGGTAACTTCGTGCCCAGGCGTGACGAGCAGTTCGACTTCTCCCAGCCGGTTGACGGCAGCGATCCGGCGACCGACTGGCAGGGACTGCACACGCTCGATGAGATTGTCATCATTCGCAATCCGGAAAACGGCTGGCTGCAGAACTGCAACTCGACGCCGTTCACCGCTGCCGGCGAATACAGTCCGAATCCGGCTAACTACCCGGTCTACATGGCGCCGGATGCGGAGAACTTTCGCGGTATTCATGCCCAGCGCGTCCTCGAAGGAATCTCCGACGTCACTCTCGACAGCCTGATCGAGATTGCGCACGACCCCTATCTTCCGGGCTTTGAGGAACTGATCCCGGGCCTTATTGCCGCGTACGGCGAGTTGGGCAGCGATATGCCGGAACTGGCCGAGCCCATTGACGTTCTGCGCGGCTGGGATTTCCGCGTATCGACCGATTCCGTTGGCATG
Organism: uncultured Woeseiaceae bacterium; assembly: GCA_964522355.1. Classification (GTDB taxonomy): domain Bacteria; phylum Pseudomonadota; class Gammaproteobacteria; order Steroidobacterales; family Woeseiaceae; genus JBFGFX01. The sequence goes on from CAZFVT010000054.1 coordinate 4,978, forward strand.
ACGCTTGCGCATTTCTACGGCAGCCGCTACCGGAGCGAAGGCAACGCGCCGGCAGGGATGAGCCGTATGGAAGCCATTAATTTCTTCGGCACGGGGACGTCGTACGAGGAACGCCTGAAGATTTTTGCCGACACGATCGAGATGCTCGACGCCGACTACGGCAGCTGGAACACCCCCTGGGGTGAGGTCAACCGCTTCCAGCGCCTGACGGGCGACATCTCCCAGCCGCAGGATGATGCGGCGCCCAGCCTGCCGGTTGGCTTCGCGTCCGGCAACTGGGGCGCGCTGGCCTCTTACGGTGCACGCCGTTTTCCGGGCACCAAGAAGCTCTACGGCTCGGCGGGCAACAGCTTCGTCGCCGTCGTTGAATTCGGTGATCGCGTAAAAGCCAAGACGATTCTTGCCGGCGGTCAGAGCGGGGATCCTGAGTCGCCGCATTTCGATGACCAGGCGGAGCGCTACATCAACATCGACTGGAAAGATGCGGCCTACTATCGCGAAGACGTGGAGGCCCGGGCCGTTCGCCAGTACCACCCGGGCGAGTAGCGCGAGCATCGATGCAGTGAAGCCGCTGCGATGAGCGAATCCGGCGGCGAGTACGCCACAGAGCCGGTGCCGGATCAGAAAACGCTGCCCTGGTTCCGGGTTGGATTTGTGGCGGCCATGGTGGCCTTTTCGCTGCCGACCTTCGTCACCGGTATCGAGGTGGCCGCTGCAGTCGACGGGCGCTCGGCGCTGCTCGCCATACTGGCCGGCAATCTGCTCCTCACGGTGATCGGCAGCTTCTGCGGCTCCATCGGTTCGCGCACCCGGCTAAGTTCCTACATGCTCGCGCGGATAGCTTTCGGCACGCGCGGCGCAGCGCTCGTTAACACGGCCTTTGCCGTCTCCCTGCTCGGCTGGTTTGGCGTCAATATCGATCTTTTCAGCGGGGCGGTCTTAAGGCTTAGCAGCGATGTGATCGGCCGGTCGCCACCCGTCTGGGCGGTAGAAATCGTTGCTGGCCTGGTCATGACCACAACCACGATCTACGGCTTCAGGGCCATAAACTGGCTTTCCAGCCTGCTGGTGCCCGTCTTGATGGTCGTGACGATCCTGTTGATCAACCGGGCGCTTGGACTGCAGTCCTTCGGCGAGACTTTTGCGGCGGGCAGTGGCGCAGGTGGTGAGCTGAGTTTTGGTGATGCCATGTCGGCGGTCGTCGGCGCTGTCATCATCGGCGCCATCATTCTTCCTGACATCACGAGATTCATCCGCGAGTGGCGCGGTGCCGTGTACACCGCGGTGATGAGCTACCTCGTGATCGGGTCGCTCGTGCAGGTGGCCGGCGCGCTGGCCGCAACCGCGTTCGACAACAGCGACCTGCTCGACGTCATGATAGTTATTGGCCTGAGTTGGGCGGCTTTCGCCATCGTCATCACCGGCAGCTGGATACTGAACTCGCTGAACCTTTACAGTACCGTGTTGAGCATTGAAGCGACATTCCCTTCGCTGCCCAACCGCCCGCTAATCATCGTGCTTGGCGTCTTGGGTACCGTCGCTGCCTTCTTCGATATTCTCGAGACGTTCCTGACGTTTCTCTTCTACCTCGCCGTGATCTTCGCACCTGTCGCCGGCGTCATCGCCATCGATTACCTGTTCCTGCGGAGAAGCGTCTACCACGAGGCCCGGCTCACGGCTGAACAGGACTACTTTCCCGCGGCGATCGCTGCCTGGGTGCTGGGAGCTATCATCGCCGTGCTTGCCTCTGAGGGTATGCTGTCGATCACGGGAATCGCAGCGCTGGACGCCATCGGTGTGACGGCAGGCAGTTTTCTCTTGCTGCACCGCCTGATTGGTAGCAAAAAAGAGAGGGCAGCTGAGATGGATTCGGTTCCGAGATCAAAGCCATGAGAGCCAGGTAATGCGTATAGGTATAGATGTTGGCGGCACGCATACCGATGCCGTTCTGCTTGACGGTGATGAAATCCTGGCGACGACCAAGGCGTTGACCAGTGCCGACGTCACCAGCGGTATTCTCACAGCGCTTGATACGGTGCTCAGCGAGAGCGGCGTGTCCCAGTCCGACGTCCGTGCCGTCATGCTGGGCACTACACAATTCACGAACGCCGTCATCGAGCGACGTGAGCTCTCCGCGGTGGCGGCCATTCGTATCGGCTTGCCTTCCGGCGAGGGCGTACCGCCGATGATCGGCTGGCCGGAGGACATAGCCGGCGCGCTGGGTGGTCACGTTTACTCGCTGGATGGCGGCTATCTCTACGACGGACGGCCACTCGCGGCGCTAAACGACGAACAGATCGACAAGGCCATTGCTGATATTCGCGGCAAGGGCATCAAGGCCGTGTCGATCGCTTCGGCCTTTTCGCCAATGAATGCCGAGCCCGAACTCAAGATTGCTGAGCGCGTCACGGCGGCCATTCCCGATGCAAGAATCACGCTGTCGCATCGCATCGGCCGAATCGGCATCCTGGAGCGAGAGAACGCGGCCTTGCTGAACGCCGCCCTGCTGGGGTTTGCCGACCGGGTGGTCGATGCCTTTGGTCAGGCCCTGGTCAGCAAGGGGATCGGCGCACGGTTCTTCGTCAGCCAGAACGACGGCACGCTCATGGATGCGGAGTTCGTTCGCGAGTATCCGGCGCTGACCTTTGCATCTGGTCCGACCAACTCGCTGCGCGGTGCCTGTCGGCTTACCGGTTTGAACGATGCCATCGTCGTCGACATCGGCGGTACCACCTCAGACATTGGCGTGCTTCAGGATGGTTTTCCACGCGAGTCGAACGTGATCATTGACGTCGGTGGTGTGCGGACCAATTTCCGCATGCCCGATATTCTCGCGCTCGGGCTCGGCGGCGGTAGCCTGGTCCGCGACGACGGGCGTTTAATTGGCCCCCAGTCCGTCGGTCATCGCCTGGTGGAGGAAGGTCTCGTGTTTGGTGGCAGTCAACTAACCGCTACGGACCTGGTGGTTGCCGCGGGTGAGGCCGATATCGGCGATCGATCGGCGCTGGATGGCGTCGATCCGGCAATCGTTAGTAACGGCATTGACACCATGCAGCTGATGCTCGAACAGCATATCGACCTGATGAAGCCCGGCAGCGAGCCGATGCCCGTCGTCCTGGTCGGCGGCGGTGCCCTGCTGGTCACGCGCAAGCTCAGGAATGCCTCCGAAATGCTGCGGCCCGAGCACGCGGGCGTTGCCAACGCGATCGGTGCGGCGATCGCACAGATTGGTGGTGAAGCCGAGCGACTGGTGTCCTACGCAGAGAAACCGCGGGACACCTGGCTTAAGGAAATCGGTGAAGAGGCCAGCCGCCTCGCGGTCTCCGCGGGGGCCGATCCGGCGTCGCTGCGGATCGCCGACGTGGATGAAACCAGCGTGGCGTACATGGACGATGGTATGACTCGCGTTCGTATCAAGGCGGTCGGCGACATCGCCGGCCTCGGGGCAGGCGCATGAAGGTTCGGCCCGAAGATCTCGAAGACCTGTCCCTCGGCGCCGTGTTCCTCGCCACCGGCGGTGGCGGTGATCCCTACGTGCCGCGACTGGTCACCGAACGCGCGCTGCAGACTCACGGTCCGGTGGAGCTGATCGACCCTGCGGACCTGGATGACGACGCCACCGTCGTCACCATCGGTGGGGTCGGCGCGCCGACCGCAAGTCTTGAACTGCTGCCTTCGCTGCACGACGCGGAGCGAACCCTTGCGGCATTTGAATCCGAGTTTGGCAGGCCCGTGGATGCGCTGGTGTCCTTCGAGATCGGCGGCGGCAACTCGCTGATTCCCATCATGGCGGCGGCCAGCCGGGGTCTGCCGGTCGTTGACGGCGACGGCATGGGGCGCGCGCTCCCCGAAGCGCAGATGATGACCTATCCGATATCCGGCGTGTGCCCCACGCCGGCCGTGGCGATGGATTATCGGGGTGAATTTCGGCGTTTCGACATGCCCTCGATCTTCGACTACGAGGCGGCGATTCGCGATTTCGCCCTGTCGAACGGCGGCATGGTGACGGCCGCCGAACACCCCATGACGGGCAGGCAGCTCAAGGATTCGGTGGTTGCCGGTACCGTATCGTTTTCTAAAGAGCTGGGCCGGCTGCTTCGGGAGCAGCGTGGCAACGCCCGGGCGATTGAGCCCGCGCTGACTGCCTTGTTCGAGAACTCGATATACGGCGAGTTTCGCCATCTCTTCACCGGCAAGGTAGTCGACACAGAGCGCTCCATACAGGGAGGGTTCGACGTGGGTTCTGTCAGCATCACGGCGTTCGAAGCCGACGATACTGAGCCGTTCGTGCTGACGATCAAGAATGAGTTTCTGGTCGCCCGGCATGGCGGTAAAGTGCTGGCATCGGTACCAGACCTCATTACCGTGCTGGACTATGAAACGTCGGCGCCGATCAACGCGGAACGGCTGAGGTACGGTCAGCGGGTCAGTGTTTACGCTATCGGTTGTCCCGCTTACTATCGTACCGAAGCCGCGCTTGCCGTCGTTGCGCCGCGCGCCTTCGGATTCGATTTCGACTATGCGCCGCTCGAGGATCTCGACGGTCCTGATTAACTAGACAACCAGCGCTTTCCATAAATGCCAATTGCTGTTCTGGGTGCCGGCGTAGTCGGCATGACCACCGCCTACTACCTGGCCGAAGCCGGCCATGACGTTATTGTTTTCGATCGGGCCGAAAGCGTCGCCGCGGCAACCAGCCATGCGAACGGCGCGCAGCTTTCCTATAGCTACACGGATTCGCTCGCCCAGCCCGGCTTCATGAGCCGAATACCCGGGCTGGTTATGGGTTTCGATCCGGCGATACGGGTGGGACGTTTCGGCAATGAGGCGATGGTGCCCTGGGGCCTGTCGTTCATGAAACAGTGCACAACCGAGCGCGCCAAAGCCAACACGCTCGCCGTCCTCGATATCGCGCTCGAGTCTTCACGGCTGCTCGACGAGATTCGCGCGACGCTCGACATCGACTTTGCCTGGCGACGTCCCGGCAAACTCGCCATCCTGTCCGACGCTGCCGAGGTTGAGAGCGCCAGGGAGAAGGCGCGCTGGAAGCAGGAACGCGGCTGCGACGTTCGCGTCATCGACTATGAAGAGGCGCTGTCCCTGGAGCCGGCGCTCGCGGACATGAAACAGGACTTCGCCGGCGCCGTGTACTCGCCGGATGATGAGGTCGGCGATGCCCGCGCCTTCTCCGTGGGTCTTGCCGATTACCTTGTCGCCAACCGCGGCGTGGAGCTACGGCTTGGAGAATCGGTCGAAGAACTGCTGCTGGAGAAAGGCAAGCTGCATGCGGTCCGAACTGCGTCCGGCGAGATTGAAGCCGATGCCGTCGTCGTCTGCCTCGGGCCCTGGACCGCGCCTTTCCTGAGGCCGCTGGGCATTCCGCTGCCGATCTACCCGATTCGGGGATACAGCATCACTCTGCCGGCCGCCGAGTCGGCGCCATCGGTTAGCATTACCAATATTGGCAAGCGCATCGTCTACAGCCTGCTCGAAGGCCAGGTACGTATCGCCGGCTTTGCGGACTTTCTTAACCTCAACACGGGACGCGACAAACAGCGGCTGCAGACGCTGAAACGGATTGCCCGGGAAGTCGCGCCAAAGGCTGCCGACTACGAGGCGCCCGAGCAATTCGAGCGGGGCGGCTTTCGGCCCGTAACGCCCGACAGCCGGCCTATTGTTGGTCGCACGAACACGCCAGGCGTATATCTGAACTGCGGGCATGGGGTACTTGGGTGGACGCTATCCTGCGCGACCGGCAAGCAGGTCGCGGACGAACTAGTATCATCAAGCTGAGGGTATTGGCCCTGGGGGGAACAGCTATGCATATATTCGTAATGAGGGGCGCGGCGCTGCTGGTTGCCTTGAACCTGGTTGCCTGCTCCGGGGAGTCGGAGCAACCGGTGGAGCCGTTCGACATCCTGCTCATCGGCGGTACCGTCATTGACGGCACGGGCGAGCCAGCTCGCCGTGCAAACATTGGCATTCGCGATGGCCTGATAGCCGATATGAACGCCGCTGATGACGCAGAAGCAACGCAGCGCGTCGACGTCACTGGTTCGACCGTAGTTCCCGGGTTCATTGACCCTCACACCCACGCATCCCAGGACCTGCTCGATCCCGATCTCAATGGCAACGTTAACTTCCTGATGCAGGGCGTTACGACCGTACTGATCGGCAACGACGGCGGCGGTGTACCCGACTTCGACGAGTCTATGGCAACCATGCGAGACCAGGGTATCGGTACCAACGTTGCCTTCTTCGCGGGCCATAACGACATTCGCCGTATGGTCATGGGGCTGGAAAATCGGGTGGCAACAGACGACGAGCTGGACGCGATGCGCGATATCGTCGAACAGCAGATGGAAGCGGGCGCGCTCGGCCTTTCGACGGGTCTCTATTACACGCCGGGCAGTTACTCGCCCACCGAAGAAGTTATTGAGCTGTCGAAGGTGGCGGCACGCTTCGGTGGCATCTATGACTCGCACCTGCGGGATGAGAGCTCCTACAACATCGGACTGCTGGGTGCGATCGAGGAGCTGATCCGAATCGGGGAGGAAGCCGACATTCCCGTCCACATCGCCCATCTGAAAGCGCTGGGCCGGGACGTCTGGGGCCAGAGCGGTGACGTTATCGCCCTTGTTGAAGAGGCGCGCGAGCGCGGCGTCGAGGTAACGGCCGACCAGTATCCTTATCGCGCGTCGGGAACCAATTTTGCCAGCGCCCTGATCCCCGCCTGGGTACGTGCAGACTCCCCCGAGGCGATGTTCAATCGCATCGACAACCCGGATCTTGCCGACGGCATCCGCGAGGAGATGGAGGGGAATCTATGGCGTCGCGGCGGCGCGGAATCCCTGCTCGTAACGTCCGCTGACAGTGAGTGGCGCGGCCGGACGCTCGAGGAGATTGCGGAGCAGACCGGTATGGATCCGCTTGACGCTGCAGTTGAGGTCGTTCGGGGCGGCAACCCGTCCATCGCGTCATTCAATATGAATCCTGATGACATCAACGCAATTGCTATCCAGAAATGGGTTATGACCGGTTCAGACGGTTCCGGCGGTCATCCGCGCAAGTACGGCAGCTATCCGACGGCTTACCGCGACATGGTGATACGCGACAAGCTGTTCTCGGTTGAATGGTTCGTGCGCCGAAGCTCGGGGCTGGTGGCCGATGCCCTGAGGCTCTGCGATCGCGGCTATCTGCAGGAGGGCAAGATCGCCGATATTGTGGTGCTCGATCTGGCGACCTATGAGCCGATTGCGGATTTCCAGAATCCGACTGAGCTTGCCACGGGGGTCATCCACTCGCTGGTCAACGGTGAGTTCGCCGTGACCGATCGCGAGCGGCTCGCGGCCCTGCCTGGCAAGGTGGCCCATCGGCAGGAAATTGGCTGCCCCTGAAAAGACTCGCCTGGCACGTATCTGAGGCAAAAAAAACCGGGCCATCGCGGCCCGGTTTTTTCGCTTTCAGAACAGCTCAGGCTATTCGTCGTACAGCGCCAATGCCCTGAGCGTCGGTCCGGTCTGCAGCATGATGTACTGCTTGCCTTCGTGTACGTAGCTGCTCATGCCGTAGCGCGTCCGCTCCTCGGTCTCGATACCGCCGATCTGTTCGCCGGTCAGCTTGTCAACGAAATACAGCATCGGCGTTCCGTCGCTCGCTTCAGACGCGTAGGCGAAGATCGTCTTGGTCACCAGCATCGGGGCATTCGATCCGGTGCCCGTCGTCGGTAGGTCCATGTCCTGCAGATCCGGGTGATTGAGTACCCGCTCCGGCGTTTCGCCAATCGGCAGCTGCCACAGGTGCTCACCGGTGTTCATATCGATGGCCGTGATGTGGCTGTAAGGCGGTTTGAAGAGCGGCAGGCCATCGGGACCGCGCACCTGGTCCGATCGCAGCGCGGCCCAGCGCGCCGGCGTTTTGCCGGTCGGCTTGTCGATCAGCTTGTCGCGTTCTTCACCCGAGACGATGATCCGCGACGAGCAAGCGGCGCGGGTCGAAACGTACAGGATGCCGGTTTCAGGGTCGGCATTGACCTGGCTGTCAATGTTCGTGCCGCCGCCGTCACCCGGGCACCAATAAGCAGCCCGGTAGCCCTGGTCGTTTGACTGGTGCAATGGCGGGTTGAACAGCGGGCCAATCTTGTGGTCCTTGAGCGCCTCGATCGCACGTTCGCGGAGTTCCGGCGTGTAGTCGATCAGGTCGTCGTAGGTCAGGCCCTGCATGCCGTAGGCTGCCGGTTTGGTCGGGAACGGCTGGGTCGCGGAGAGGACCTCGCCCGGAATATCGGATGCCGGCACTTCGGTTTCCTCAATCGGCCATACCGGCTCGCCGGTTTCGCGGTTGAAGGTGTAGACG
>CAZFVT010000055.1:0-12831 GCA_964522355.1 uncultured Woeseiaceae bacterium
AAGCTCTCGAACTGCGCGGCCAGCACGAGGTAAATGAAAATCAGCGCCAGGCCCATCAGTATGTTTGCGCTGGAAGCCGACTCACGGAACTCGCGCGACTGCCCGGAAAGATCGTAAAGCGCCTCCGGTGCCACTTCCTGCAGCGCGCCTTGCATCCACTCCAGTGCCTCACCCATCGGATACCCCGGCGCAAGACCCGCACTGATGGTGGCGGCACGCAGCTTGTTGAAGTGATTCAGCTCTTTCGCTGCCACCGTTTCCGTGACGCTGGCGACGTTCTGTAGCTGCACCATGGCATCGTCGGTGCCGCGAACGAATACGTTGTTGAGATCGCCAGGCGTTCGACGCGCCGAGCCTTCAAGCTGAACAATGACGTCGTACTGCTCCGTACCCATCTTGAATCGCGTCACGTTGCGTCCGCCGAACATGGTTTCCAAAGTGCGCCCCACTTCTGAAACGCTGGCGCCCACCGACGCGACCTTTTCACGGTTTACGTCGATCTTGAGCTCCGGTTTGTTCAGCTTGAGGTCGGAGTCCGGATTGGTCAGATTCGGGTTTTCGGCCATCTTCTGGAGCATTCGCTGGACCATGACATCAAGCTCTTCCCAGGAGCCGGTTGACTGCACAACGAACGCGAGCGGCTGCCCGAAGCCTCGCTGACCCAGGGGTGGAGGCGCAATCGGAAATGCCATGACGCCGGCGATACCCATGAAACCCGGGAACAGGGACCCGCGAATCTGGTCGACGCTCCGGTCTCGCTCTTCGTACGGCTTCAGGCCCGCAAACGTGATGATGCTGGTAACGCCATTAAAGCCGATAATGGCGAAATACCGGTCAATCTCCGGAACTTCCGAATAGATATTCTCCATCTGCCGCGCGTAGCGGCTCGAATACTCAAGCGTCGCGCCTTCCGGAGCATTGGCAACGCCAATGAGTGCGCCCTGATCCTCCGACGGCGCGAGCTCGCTCGGCAAACTCAGGAACAAGGCCACCATGCCACCGATGATCATCGCCGCGAAGACCATGGTGAGTGCCGGCAGTCGCAGCACGCTACCCAGGCTGCGTTTGTAACCGTTCTCGAGACCGCGGAGCATCCGTTCACCAAAATTGAACAACGCGCCATGCTGTTCGTTTCGATGCAGCAGCTTGGAGCACATCATTGGCGACAAGGTCAGGGCGGTGAAGCCCGAGATCAGCACGGCGCCCGCCAGGGTGAGGGCAAACTCGATGAATAACTGTCCGCTGCGGCCGGTCGAGAAGGCGAACGGTACGTAGACTGCGGCGAGCGTTAACGTCATGGCAATGATGGCGAAACCAATCTGCCGACTGCCTTTGATAGCGGCGTCGAACGGCCGCATGCCCTTCTCCACGTGGCGGTAGATGTTCTCGAGCATGACGATGGCATCGTCGACTACCAGGCCGATGGCCAGAACCATAGCCAGCAACGACAGGGTGTTAATGGAGAAGCCGAACAGCAGCATCATGGCGAAGGCGCCAACGAGCGACACTGGAATAGTGACCAGCGGTACCAGGACCGCACGCCAGTTTCTGAGGAACAGGAAAATGACCAGCACGACCAACAGCATCGCTTCAGCGACCGTCACCCAGACTTCCTCAATGGACTGCTCAATGAACTCGGTCGTGTCGCGAGCCATGTCGATTCGCATGCCCTCGGGCAGCGTACGCTCGATGTCCGGCAGCATGACCTTGAGTGCCTGAGAAATCTCGAGGGGATTCGCGACAGCCTGCTTCACGATGCCCAGCGGCACCGCCGATCGCTGTTTAAAGCGAGCCATGAATCGCGAGTTGTCCGCTCCCAGTTCAACCCGGGCGACGTCCGCCAGGCGGACGAGCACCGTATCCGTCTCCTTGACAATGATCTCTTCGAACTCGCGTGGTTCGTTCAGATCCGTTTCCGCCAGCACCGTAAACTCGCGAGAGCTGCCCTCAACGCGCCCGGCGGGTACTTCAATGTTCTGCCGCCGCAAGGCGTCCTCGACGTCCTGAGCCGTCAGCTCATAGCCTGCCAGCCGGTCGGGGTCGAGCCAGACGCGCATGGCGAATCGGTTGCCGAAGACGTTCGCCTGCGCCACGCCGGGAATGGTCTGGATGCGGTCTTTGGCCAGCCGGGTCGCGATATCCGCGATTTCAACGGAGGTGTGCCGGTCGGACGAGAAGGCGAGATAGATAATCGGCTGCGCGTCGGCCTCCTGCTTCTGCACGATAGGATCATCGGCTTCCTCCGGAAGCTGGCCGCGCGCCTGGGCGACCCGGTCACGGACGTCGCTGGCAGCTCCGTCCGGGTCCCGATCGAGGCGGAAGCGAACCGACACCTGGCTGGACTCAGCGCGGCTGACGGAGCTCAGGTAGTCGACGCCTTCAATGCCCGACAGCGCGTCTTCAATGGGCTTCGTAATCTGCGACTCGATCACCTGGGCGTTGGCGCCGGGGTAGCGGGTAGCGACCGTGACGATCGGGACGTCGACGTTAGGAATGAGGCGAACCGCGAGTCGCTCATAGCTGATGATGCCGACCAGCAGGATGACCAGGTTGAGAACCGTGGCCAGGACCGGTCGGCGGATGGAAACCTCTGAAAGCTTCATGATCCGTTACCGCCGTCGTCCAGTCCGATAGCCGGCACGGTTCTAACCTTCGCGCCGTCAAATATTTTCATTTGCCCTGCGGTCACCAGCTCCTCTCCTGCGTTCAGGCCCTCAACGATCTCAACCCGGCCAGGCTCCCGTTCACCGAGGCGCACCACACGCTGGCGGGCCACGCCCTCCTCGACGACAAAGACCGTCTTGTCGTTGCCGATCGGCCAGATCGCCTGTTCCGGCACCATCAGCGCATCCGGGCGCGTGTCGAGCGTGATGCTCACCTTGGCAAACAGCCCTGGCCGCAGACGAAAGCCGGGGTTCGGCAGCTCAGCGCGCAGGGTGACGCTTCTCGCCGCTACGTCAATCAGCGGCGCGACGGCGCTGACGGTGCCGACAAATACTTCGTCCGGAAACGCACCCACGGTGACTTCGACTTCCTGACCCTCGCGCAGCTTCGCGAGCTGCGTCTCGGGCACCGTGAATTCGACGCGCAAAGGATCGAGGCGAACGATATCGACCAGCTCCTGACCGATGGTTGCGTAGTCTCCGATGTTGATACGCCGCAGACCGGCAAAGCCATCGAAGGGTGCTCGCACGACAGTTTTCGACAGTCGGGCGTCTGAAGAAAGCTTTCGGGCGACCGCCACGTTGTAGTCGGCCCGGGCCGTATCGAAGTCTGTGGCCGAAATCAGCGAGTCGTCGATGAGCTCTTTGGCGCGGTTGTAGGCGGCCTCGCGCTGTTCGACGTTTGCCCGCGCTTCGTTGTTTTCCGCTTCGAGGACGGTCGCTTCAATGGAGAACAACCGATCGCCTGTGGCCACGGCCTGGCCGTCCCGAAAATGCAGACCGACAACCTGCCCGGGTACCTCGGCGCGCAGCAGCGCCGACGCATCAGCCAGGATGCTGCCGACCGCATCCACCGAGCTTCGCAAGGGGCTGCCCTCGACGACGATAGACTCGACAGTGGTGGCGCGGCCTCCCGGCGGGCCGCCCTGAGCGAGTGCATTGAGCGGCAGCGACAAAGCCGCGCCGAGCGTCATAACGAGGGTCCAGCGTCGCATCTGAGAGGGTCCTTGAATGGGGGTCACCTGCCCTGGCGAACTGTCACCCGGCAGGCCCTTGCAACCGGGTCGCGGCGAAGGGTGGCATGTCGACAAGTAATTGAATGGCGTAATTATATCGTTTCTTAACCCCTGAGACCCTTGCTGCGGCATTCCGTTGCAGCCCGCGTCGACAATTCGTTCGGGATCCTGCGAGAACGTTGCAGTTGCCGAGACAGCGCAGCGGCACGCTCAGCCCGCCGGCCAGCGGATTCTCCTCCAAATCGGTAATAAACGCTGCGCCGCTCAGGTCTTCTCAGGTGTCTGGCGTGTCATTGGCGAGGCGACCAGGCAAAACGGGTATCCAGTCGTGCTCCCCCTTAAGAGCGCTCCCCTTCCCCCGCCGGGTATTCGGATGCGGGTCGCCTCGCCAGCTTTACTGATCACCGACACCCTAGCGCCGGAAAAAGCCGTCTCGGCAACCGAACCTCCCGAAACTCGAGCGCCCGCCCCGGCCTGGCCCGGACGCGTTATAGTGCGCGGCGCAGCAACGAGACACATCCAGCGGGAGACACCATGTACAGCATTCGTCAGAGGGCATTGACGGCAACCCTACCCTTTCTGTTCGCGCTCAGCCCGGCAAGCCAGGCCCAGGCACCGGCCGATCCGGTAGCCGAAGATCGGTACGTCCAGGAGGTCGCCGCGATACGCGGGAACCCCAAGGTCGAGCAGGCCCTGCAACACATCCTCACGCTGGAGCCGCAGCATCGCGAAGAACTCATAGAGCTCACCGAGATTCCGGCGCCGCCGTTCAAGGAAGATGCCCGGGGCGCCCGATTCGCCGAAATGCTGCGTGAAGCCGGACTCGACGACGTGTATATCGATGAGGTCGGCAACGTCATTGGCCGCCGCCCGGGAACCTCCGGCGAGCGCGTCATCGGCTACAGCGCGCATATGGACACGGTATTCCCCGAGGGCACGGACGTTACGGTGAAGTTCGATGACGAGAAACTGACCGCACCGGGCATCGGCGACAACACGCGAGGCATGATCGTGGTGCTCGGCGTGCTGCGGGCGCTGGAGCAGGCCGACATCCAGACCGAGGCCGACGTACTGTTTATCGGCAACGTCGGCGAAGAAGGTCTCGGTGATCTGCGCGGCGTCAAGCACCTGTTTCGCGACGGCGCCGATCCCATCGACACCCTGATTGCCGTGGACGGGGGCAATGACAACCGTATTGTCTATGGCGGCGTCGGCTCACATCGCTACCGGGTGACTTTCCAGGGACCGGGAGGACATTCCTGGGGCGCGTTCGGCACGGCCAATCCGCATCATGCGCTCGGACGGGCAATTGCGCTTTTTGATCAGAACGCGCCTGCCATCACGGGCGTCGGCGACAAGTCCAGCTACAACATCGGTCGTATCGGCGGCGGCACGTCGATTAATTCAGTCCCGTTTGAGTCCTGGGCCGAGGTAGATATTCGCTCCGGCGACCAGGCCAAGATCGACGCGATTGATGAGATCCTCAAAGCCTCCGTCGAACAGGCACTCCAGGAGGAAAATGAGGGGCGAAGCATGAACGATGCGCTGACCGTCGACGTCAAGCGGGTGGGCACCCGCCCGGCCGCCCAGGGCGATGAAACGGCAGCCGTGGTTCAACGCGCCGTCGCTGCGACCCGCAGCTTCGGCATAGACCCCTTGCTGTCAATCTCGTCGACAGATGCCAACCTGCCGATTTCCAAGGGAGTTCCAGCCGTCACCATGAGCCGCGGCGGCGAGTCTTATTACAGCCACTCGCCCTGGGAGGGCTGGACCAATGTCGACGGCCATCTCGGCATTCAGATCGGGCTGGTTACGCTGCTCGCGGAAGCCGGCGTTTCGCCATAGCGCTGTAACGTTGGCGGACGACACTTGAGATCCGGTGTCATCGAGGGCAAACCATGAAAATCAATCGTCGTGAAGCCGTACTCGGCATGTCATCCTCGCTACTCGTCGGCGGCTGCGCCACGACGTCCCTGAATCCCGACGGCTACTCGAACGAGGTATTCGCTCACGGCGTTGCAAGCGGCGATCCGGGCACGACCAGCGTCGTACTCTGGACCCGGGTGAGCGGCAGCCAGGGCAATGTGCCGGTGCTCTGGGCGGTCGCCGACAACCCGGATTTCCGCCGGCCGGTGGCCACCGGCAGCCTGACCACCAACGCCGATCGCGACTACACCGCCAAGGCCGTTGCCACAGGTCTCGAACCGGGTAAACGGTACTACTATCGGTTCCGCGCATCGGGCACCGAGTCGCCCACCGGGCGTACGCGGACGCTGCCCGTGGGCCGGGTCGATAAGCTCGTCATCGCCGCCGTCAGCTGCTCCAACTATCCATTCGGCTATTTCAACGCCTACGAAGCGGTGGCTGACGATCCCGAGGTTGACGTCGTCGTTCACCTCGGAGACTACATCTACGAATACTCCGAAGACGGCTACGGCGGTGAGGCCGGCAAGCGCCTCGGGCGCATCCACGATCCGCGCCATGAGATGGTCTCCCTCGAGGACTACCGGCGGCGGCATGCGCAGTACAAGACGGATCGTGGCTCGCTGGCCATGCACGCCATGCACCCGCTCATCCACACCTGGGACGATCACGAATCGACGAACAATCCCTGGAAGGACGGCGCGCAAAACCACCAGCCTGAGGAAGGCGACTGGGAGGCGCGGCGGGCCCGATCGCTTCAGGCCTATTATGAGTGGATGCCCTCCCGGGAACCGTCTGACCGCCGACCCGAGGAGCGCTGGGATCATTTCAAATTCGGTGACCTGGCAAGCCTTTATACGCTGGAGAGCCGTCACACGGCGCGCAGCGAGCAGATCAATCTCGCCGACTACCGCGAACAGATGACGAGTCCGGAAGCCGCGCAGGAGATCTACGACCGAGTCGTTGGCGCTGAAGACCGGCGCATGCTGTCCGCAGAAATGGAGCAGTTTCTTGAAGCCGAGATCGCCGAATCAGTGGATGCCGGCCGGCGCTGGCGGATCCTGGCGAATCAGACGATTCTCGCCCGGGTGGTGCAGGCCGATCTCGACGAACCGGAATTCAACGCCCTGCGCCACACCATTCCTGAATCCGGCAATCAATTGGCCGACGGACTGACGGCGGCCGGAAAACTTGGGCTCACAAGCAACATGGACGCCTGGGATGGCTACCCGGCGGCAAGGGAGCGGTTGTACGACCTTGCGTCCCGGGTCGGCTGCAACGACCTGCTGGCGATTACCGGCGACACACACATTTTCTGGCAGAACCAGCTCTTCGACAGGAACGGTATTCGCATGGGCCTGGAACTGGGCACCACCGCTGTGAGCTCGCCGCGCGGCTACCGGGAGCTCGGTCCGCAAGCAACGACGCGTCTCGACGAACTGCTGGCGCAGCGAAACGAAAGCGTCGTCTGGGTCGATGGTCGTTACCGCGGCTACGTTCGCCTGTCGTTGAACCGTGAGCAGGCGCGGGCCGATTTTATTACCGTCACCACCATTGAGTCCGAGCTCTACGCTACCGAGACGCTGCGCTCCGTGCGCATCGAGCCGCGGGACGGCTCGCTATTCTACAGCTAAGCCTGCGGCCGGGTTCAGTCGGCGGGCTGGCTGCGCTCGCACCAGTAGAGGTAGAGCGGCAGAGCACAGGACAGCCCCACGCCGAGATTAAGTGCGATGAACGGCCAGGGCCTGGGAGCGCCCGCCCCGCGGGCAAACATATAGGCCCAGAAGACGAACGACGAGATGAACAGGTCTGAAGTCCCCCCCGCGGCCGCAGGATTCGCAAACAAAGCCTTGAGAAAGACCCCTACGGAATAGCCATCCACAGCAAAGTGCTGGATGAAGAAGTAGTAGGGAATCACGGTGCCGACGATCGCCGCCGCCAGGTACAGGTTTTTCACAGCATATCTCCTGCCAAGGAGCCGCTAGCTTCGCGGATTCGCCGGCCGGCAACAATTACCCGCCAGGTAATCACCCCATCCGCATCCGGGGCTGTACCCGCGGGCCATCGGGCAGTTAGCCAGGACCCACTCCAAAGCCGGCATCGGGCGTTACCCGCCCCCATCGGACGCGGCTGCCCTTAACCCGGGAACTGCATGTCTCAATAGTGGGCGAAATGGGGCCGATTATGTGGCGAAAATCGTCAATCGTAACGGTATCGAAACGAAACATGCGCGTAACGTAAGGAAAACCAGGCAGAACCGCGAGTCTAAGTCATTGATAGTTCGTTTTATGGGGGCGATTTGTGACGCCTTTTTGTTTTTTACACTTTTGTGACTGTAATATGACATTTTTATGACACTCGCAGGGCAAGCCAATGTCGCATCTCTTAAGAAATCGCTACATCACCGGCTTCACAGCCGTTGTTTTTTCAATCCTTTTGTCCGGCTGCGCCGCGACCGGCGCCGGACTTGACCCGGTTAAGGGCCTCGACGAAAAGCAAAGCGACGCTATCGTCATCGGCAAGATCCGGCTGATCAAGAACGGCGACGAAGTCGCGCTGGGTGACGGCATGTTCTCCACTGCCCCCAGGGTCCACATGGTTGACGTCCGCAATGACCGCAGCGTACGCGCCAAGGTGGGCGACAATGGCGAGTTTGCCTGGCCGCTCCAGGCGGAGTACTACAACGTCACCGGCATCGAATTTCTCGTTAACGGTCAGCAGATACTTTTCCCGACCTACCTGACGTTCGCTCCGTCCAGCACCAAAGACGCGACTTATGTGGGCACGATTACCCTGGACATGGACGTTGATACGGGCTTCTATGGCGTGACGGCCAAAGCGGCGAGCATGAACATCTCCGACGAATGCAACAGCATGTGCGATCGGCACCTGGCAAACCTCGGCCTTGACCGCAACGACCTCGACATTGGACTGGTACGTCCCGACGTCTCGCTGGCAACCGCCCAAAACCACTAAAGCTCGGCGGGGCTGCGAAACGCATTGCCCCCGTCCCACAGTGTCTTCGAGCCCCGCAGCAGCGGGGCTTTTTTTTGCGCGAGCATACCTCGTGGTGAAGCCCCGGAAGCGTTCCCGCGATGCGGTCGCCTGAACTCATCGATTTGGAATAAGAGCCACCAAAGGTCTACATTGGAACCGGTCAGGGTGGCGTTCATCCAGAATGGCGAGTCCCGGGAGCGAGCCAGTGCATGGCAGTGTGAGATCAGGTTCGACATATTGCGTCCGGCTGTTGGCCGTGCTCTGCATGACGCACCTCACCGGACTGTTGTTTCCTGCCGCTGCGATCGCCCATCACAGCTGGTCGGCGATCTACGACGACAGCACCGATCTTGAATTTGAAGGGGTAGTTCGTTCCATCCAGTGGCGAATCCCGCACGTTCGGCTGACAATTGTCGCCGATGAGGGCACGCCGGCTGAGACCGTTTATCGGGCCGAGAGTAACTCCGTCGCGGCCCTTACCCGAATGAACGTAAGTCCAGAGCACCTGGCCGTTGGCACCATGGTGAGAGTCGCAGGCTACCGGTCCCGAACCAGCGACACGAACTTCTTCCTCAATCACCTGCTGTTGCCCGACAATCGTGAGATCGTCTTTCTGAGAACCGCTGAACCGCGCTGGCCTGATGCGAATCGCATCGGCGATACCGATCGGGCTCATGGACGTGTCGTCGAGACCGACATAGATCAGCGACCGAAGTCCGTTTTCGCCGTATGGACTACCATTTTCGGAGCCGAAGGCAGCCACCGCGCGCTGCACTTTCCATCAGGCGAATTTCGTATCAACTACAGGAATCCACGCGGCAGCGGCAGCTGCGCTGCCAAGGACGTCTGGGTGGCAATGGGAGCTCCCTACCCGATTCAGCTGATCGACCGGGGCGACACCGTCATCGTGCACGCGGAGGAATTCGACACCATTCGCGAAGTGCAAATGAATGTGCCCCACCGTGATCCGGCAACCAACGGCACCGATCTCGGTTACTCAACCGGTCATATGCAAGACGGTCGACTGCTGGTAACCACATCTTTTGCCGGCAGCGGCTCGACAATTCGTCTGTACGAAACCTTCGAGCTCAGCGCCGACAGGAATCGGCTGCTTTACACATCCACACTGCTCGATCCCGAATCCGGCAACGCGCCCACCGTTAACAGCAAGTGGTGGCAGTACCAGCCGGGCGCTTTTGTACAACCTTACGACTGCAGTCCCTGACCCACTTTCAGGAGGAGTCCGTGTTCCGTATACAACAGGTTTGGCCGGGCATCGTGCTGGCCTTGGTAACTGCCGGATCTGCAACGGCTCAAACGGCCGATGAGCCGGCTGGCAAGGCGCTTGCCGAGCGCTATCTCACGGCCCTCGGTACACCACAGTTTGACGCGATTGCGGCGGAGCTTGAAAGCGCCGATCACCGACGGCTGAGGCACGAGTTTGAGAACCTCAAATACAATGCCGACGACCCGATTCTGTCATCAGGGATGGATTCGGAGACAGAAGCCATAACGGCTCGCAACAATACGATTGTCCAGCTCATTGCTGATGGTGACCTGATAGCCGCCAGACTCAGGATTCGTGGCACCCACAGCGGCAATCTGTTCGGCATACCGGCGACCGGAAAGTCCTTCGATATCGCGTCAGGCGCCGTACTCAGGCTGCGGGCCGGCAAAATTGTCGAGAGCTGGTTTATGGCCGAGGAAGCCCGGCTCCTCCGGCAGCTGGATGCGCCGCTGCCTGGAAGACAGGATGGCAAGGTCAATCTGCCGCCGGCCTACGACGATACGGGCAGCTACGACACAGCGTTAGCCAGCCTCATCGCTGCCCCGGTGAATTCCCCGGCATACCGGCACAAGCGGCTGATGCTGGCCTATAAGGCGCGAACCAAGCCGGCCGACTATACGTTTACAGGACGCCCTTATTCGAAGCTCCTGCGTGGCGGCATTGCAAACATCGTCGAACGCGCCGCAGAGCTGGACGTGGACGGCTCGCACGGGGCTTCGATGAGCGGCAGAGAAGACCGGCTGGGATACATCGCCACGGACGGTGACCAGGGCATGATGACATTCCGGCTCACCGCAGAAAACTCAGGCCCCCTGTACGGGATACCACCCTCCGGTGAGCCCCTGAATTTCTGGGAGCTGAGCTTCGCAAAATTCGACGGTGATACCTGGTCCGAGGCCTGGTGGATGGCCGACGAGCTTGGCTTCCTGCTGACCATCGGCAGTGACGAAGCGCTGGACTTTCTCGTCAGCGACTAAAGCAAAACAGGCTGCCCGCATGAAACCCTGGCTGGCGAGCCCCGCAGTCGGTTTCGATGCTACTCTGGATGCTCTTGAGGCCGACCAGATACCCTGGGAATAAAGATGGTTGAACTTGCAAACCTGACCGCGTTTTTTGGCTGGTGCACCGTCATCAACGGCCTGATGTTGATCCTGGCCACGACAGCGCTGGTGTTCGCCGGCGACAGTGTCGCCCGAATTCACAGCAGGATGTTCGGCATGGACGCCGGTGAGCTGCCAAAGCTGTATTTCGACTATCTGGGCCGCCTGAAGACTCTCATTCTTGTCTTCAATCTCGTTCCGTACTTCGCCCTGAAAATCATTGCCTGATCGAGCGTGGATACGCGACGTCGATCTATAGAAGCGGATCCTGCGTTGCGGCATCGTCGGCCCAGCAGCTGTTGAGCGCTTCGGAATGTCGCTCGCCGCGAGCCCGAAGTCGTTCGACCGTCAGCTGATAGCCCACGAAGTACTTGAAGACGTTGCTCACATACGTGACGGTTTCACGCCCGATCCGGCGCGCCGCGATGATCTCAACATGGTCAAACCAGCGATTCGGATCGTAGCCGTGCTCGACGGCTTCCTTACGGTAGCGGTTTATCTTTGCTGGTCCGGCGTTGTAGGCGCTGAGGCTGAGCAACCACTGATCAAGCGAGCCAATCTCTTCATCGCTGAAGTAACGATCGGCCAGGAATCGCATGTACTTGGCCCCTGCGTGAATGTTGTTGTCGACGTTTGAAACGTCGTCGATGCCAACGTTCCGGTCCGCTGCCGTCGACGGTTTGATCTGCATGACGCCAACCGCGCCAGCGGGGCTCGTTCGGTCCTGGCGGAACCCGGATTCCTGGTAGCCCTGCGCCGCAAGCATCAGCCAGTCGAAGTCATACTGCTCACCGTATTCCTGAAACAGCCTCGTGAGCTCCAGGTTCTGCGGGCTAAGCTCCCGTCGCTGCACGCAGCGGACCCGCGACGCGTCGGACAGGAAGCGGTTGTAGGTATCGTTGCCGACCAGCGTGCCTTTGCCATATCGCTGCATGTAGCCCTTGACCGCCAGCGCCAGCTGACTCGATGACTTGCGCATGGCCCAACCGATCGAACCGCCTTCGTTAATCACGAGGTCTTCGCGAATCTCGATGTCGGGAAACACGGTCGCCCAGAACCTGGCCTTGTAATCATCAAGAACCGTGATGTCGATGAGGCCGGCATTCAGCATGTCCAGCAGGTCTTCAGCTTCCAGAACCTCATCCGCCGGGGTTATCTCTGGCGGCGTCAGGCCGCGCGCCCTGAAGTCCTCCTGCACGCGCTGCAGATGCTCGAAGTAGCTGCTGGAGCGGCGCACAGCGATCTCTCGGCCAGCAAGGTCATCGATGTCGTCCAACGGTTCGGCGCCCCGTCGGGTGACCACAATCTCCCTGATGTCTGCCAGCAACGGCCTCGAGAATTGCAGCATTTCTTCGCGCTGCTCCGTAATCGTGAGATCTGCGGCAACCAGGTCCGCGTTGCCGTTCATCACCGCCGGAATCAGCTCATCGCGATTCACCGGAATAGCCACGACATACACCTTGACGTTCTTGAGGCTCAGCGTTTCATTGACGTGCGATTCGAAGCGCTGCAGCAGCTCCCAGGTCGCGCCACGCGGTCGGCCATTCTCGTAATAGAACTGGTAACCGCCAAACGGTACGACGGCCCGGATCACCCGGCGCTCGATCATGCCTTCCCAATCGCCAATCCATGGCTCCCAGATGGCGCGAAATGGCATGGGCAAGCGCTCAGCGGTGGCAAGCACTTCGCCCGATTCATCGATCTCACCGTCGTTGTCGGGATTCGCCGGCACCTGACCGTCCGTGCTGACCTGCGCAGACAATTGCGCCGATTCTGTGGCTGCCTGATGCGCAGCAACATGATTGGCAGAGAGGGCAGCCACCGCCAGTCCCAGAATCCATAGC
>CAZFVT010000056.1:0-12660 GCA_964522355.1 uncultured Woeseiaceae bacterium
CTGAATCCATGGCGGTGCGGTTAACTCTGGATTGATTCCAGGAGGTTGCGATCGCGCCGCCATGACTGGCGCGATGCTGTAGGTCGGTTGAGATTCGCTTGCGGTGCGCAGCAGGTGATCGGCATAACGTTCGGCCGGTCCGCTGACAGACAGTGCCAGGTCATCAGCCGCCCGCTCGCTCTCCGCTGTCAGACGGTGCTTGAGCATCCAGGCCAGCGGATGAAACCAGTAGATGCAGACGAACAGCTGCGCTAGCAAGATGGTCCAACCGTCGCCACGCGCGACGTGGGCGAGTTCGTGCGCGATGACGTCTCGTCGACGGCTGTCCTCCCAGAGTCGCGCAGCCGCCGGTAACAGGATCACCGGCTGCCGGAACCCCCAGACCGACGGCATGCTGCCCGCGTCACCCTGCCTCAGCACTACCGGTTTTGCGATGCCGAAGGTCCGTCGAAGATGATCCACGCAGGCGCGATTCTCGACGGTGACATCCGGCCGTGCTCGTCCGAAGTTCCTGCCGGTGGCGACAACCGCAGCGGCCAGGCGCATCAGCCCGAGCGCAAGGCCGATCATCCATATCGCCGGTAGCCAGCCTGAAGCGGACGGCGGCGAAGACGACCTCACGACCCGGTCAGCGGCGTCCACTACCTCAAGCGTGGTTGCTGCCGCCGCGGGCTCTCGTGCAGAGACGGTCTTTGTAGCGCTTGAGTCCGTCGCCTCGCCCGTCCCGGCGAACTCAGAAAGACCAGCGGGCAAAACCCGCCAGTCGGGCACCAGTCGTTCGGAGACAGGCAGTGCGAGACAGATCAGCATGGCGGCCAAGAGCCACAGGTGACGGGTTGCTGCGGAGGCTCTGCGCATTGCCGCCACGACTGCCAGTGCCCCACCGAGGACGATCGTGACCTTGATGATCAGCAGTACGGTCACTTCGCCGCCTTCTCGGCATCGCGAATCAGCTTGCGCAGGCGTTCGAGCTCATCGCTGTCGATACGGCTTTGCGGATCGGCCAGGTGCGCGGCGACCGCATCACCGAGCGAGCCATCGAAGAAGGTGCCGAGGACCCCGGTCAGCGCCGCACGCGCGGCCCGCGTTCGTGACGTCGCCGGTCGGTAGACGTGCTTTCTACCCTGACGCTGGCGTTTCACCTGGCCTTTGGCTTCAAGGATTTTCAGATGAGTACGAATTGCCGAGTCAGTTGGTGTATTCGGCAGTTCCGCCGCGATCTCCGCTACGGAAGCAGTCTCATGCCGGTACAGAACGTTCATGATCTGCCGCTCGCGCCGGCTCAGGTCTCTGTCAGGGGTTTTTCGCATCACGCCTCCTTACCGCTAATTTTTTAGCACTTATGGAGCGAATGTCAAGGCTAATCGCTAATTTTTTAGCGCTAAGAGCGTAAAAGAATATGCGCCGCGAGGCGGCGAAGGAAAGGCTGCTCAGCGTTATCGAGAGGCTTCGCGGTCGGTGACCACGTAGGCCCAGGCGTTCCAGAACGGCGTTTCCAGGATTTTCTGCTGGATGTCGTCAGCCGTAGCAGGGTCGTTGTTGAAGCGCGACCAGTTGCCGATGCCATAGCCGACGGTGATGTCGTAGCCGGTCCAGTCGCCTATCGGCTTGTTGGTGTCGAGAAGATCATCCGGCGACAGTTCGCCCTTGTAGAGCATCACCCGTTTAAAATACGGGTGCTCGCGGTTGGTTTCGAGGTCGGGCGCTATCTTGTCGATGGCTGCCTGCGCATCGTCTCTGCGACCAGCCTGCATAAGAGCATTATAGAGCCAGTCTGTTGCGCCAACGCGATTTTGATTGCTGATCGCCGTGTCGACGCACTTCTGGTAGGCCTCTGCCGCCTGTTCCCAGTCTTCGTTGAGATAGTGGTACAGGCCGATGTGATACCAGACCCAATGCTCATAAGTGGCGGTCGCCGCACCGGCATCGTTGTACTCGAGCACGTCGCCATAGACCCCGCCGATCAGCTCTACCGCTTCTTCAAGATCGGCAATCGCCAGATCGAGCTGTCGAAGGTTCAGGTAGCGATGACCACGATGGCGCCGAAGCCTGAAGGAATCGGGCCAGGCCTCAAGACCACGGCTGTAGAGATCGACGGCATCGCGAAAGCGGTTCGCCTGAATGTAGCGCCGACCAAGAAGTATGTAGTCCTCTTCGGAAAGCGTGTCCTGGCCTTCCAGCGCTTCGATCTCAGCTTCGATGCTCTGGCGGCGGGCCTCGTCGACCGGGTTCCGGACGAGCGGCGTGCCGCGAAACGACGTGCCTTCAATGGGCGCTCCCGAGTCCGCTATTGCCGCATCCAGTGACCGGGCAGCAGGATCCGCCTCGTCGCCGCCGCAAGCAGCAAGGGCAAACAAGGGCAGCGCTGCGGCAAGACCATGAATGAGCTTCTGCATGACGTGCATCACGGGACGTTCCATTCCAGGACCCATCCTATCGCGGGATCACCGGCAGTATGACCCTCGACGGATACTGCTCACTCAGGTGCAGCGTCTGTCGGGCGGGACGCAATTCCGTAGTCTTGGCAAAAGGCGCGCCGGTATTGGGGTTTCGCGCAAGGCGCGGGTAGTTACTGCTGGTGATGTCGATACGCAGTCGGTCGCCCGGCGACAATCGGTAGCTCGTTGCCCACATGTCGATCGTGTACTTATAGATTTCACCCGGCTCGATCAACTCGGGCTCCTCGAAGCCGTTGCGATATCTCGCTCGGATGACGCCATCAACCAGGTTGAAGGCCATCCCGTCCGGCTTTACGACAATCAGCTTGGCCATGAAATCGGTGTCGGTAGCATTGCTCTCGGCATAGATTTCGGCGCTGATCGGCCCGGTGATCTCCATAGCCTCGCTCAGCGGCTCGGTGACAAAACGCAGCACGTCCTCGCGCCCATCCAGCGGCGCCTGATCGTAAGGACCGCGCAGTGTCGGTTCCATGATGTTGCCGCCAAGCGTTGGCACTGGGTCTTCCGGGTCATAGGTGTAGCGCAGGGAACCGCGACTGCTCGTCGGCGAGTCAGGTGACAGCGAGCGATCGTCGTGCAGGTAGTAAGGTGTGTAGACCGTGCTCGCCAGCGGCCACTGGTCTTCCTCCCGCCAGCGGTTTTCGCCCATGACGAAGATTCGTATCGGCTTGCCCGCCGGCTCTGCGCCATCCTTCATCCAGTAGTCAAACCACTCGAGCAGCAGGGCATCGACCTCGATCAGTGCGTCCGCGCCAAAGTCCAGATCTCCCACGGTGCTCGACGTGTTCCAGCCGTGCGGCCAGGGACCGATGATCAGGCGTTGCCCTTCCCGGGCTGTGGCGGTTGCCGCCTCTTCGGTCATCGTCTTGTAGCTGCCGATGGTGCTGCGCAGGAACACGTCGTACCAGCCACCGATGTTCAGCGCCGGAACGGCCATCTCGGCCGCGCGCCCTTCGAGATTCAGTGGCTTCCAGTAGGCGTCATAAGAGGGATGCGCCAGCCAGTCCTGGAAGTGCCTGACGTTGAAGCCAACGCTTTCGGCCAGATCCTCGAGCGGCAGGTGTCCAATGCCGTTGATCCAGTCCACCGGGAACGACATGTTGGTTCGACTCCCGGCCAGCCCTATGCCCCAGCGGGCCCGGGACAGCAGGGAGAACGCTCCGCCCGGGTAGGCCACGTCGCGATAGTAGTTGCCGGGGCTGACGGCCGGCGCGATAGCCACAAGCGCGGGGTTCTTGTTCAGCGCAGCAAGCCACTGCACCGACGCCAGGTAGGACGAACCGAACATGCCGACCTTGCCGTTCGACCAGGGCTGATTCGCGATCCAGGTCAGGGTGTCGTCGCCGTCGTTGATTTCCTGAAAATACGGATACCAGTTGCCTTCAGAATCGTAGCGGCCGCGGACCGACTGAAAGACGAAGGCGTAGCCGTTTGCGGTTGCGAATTTGGCGTAGCGCTGGCGAACTCCTGCAGAGCCATTGCCGTACATGTCGCGAACCATCAATGCGGGGAACTGGCCCTCCTCGCTGGGCAGATAGACGTCCGTCGCCAGCGCAACACCGTCGCGCATCTCCACCGGAATGTGGAAGTGCATTTTGACGTCTTCGGGAAAATCGCCGTTGTAGGCCTGAAAACTCTGCCCAGCCGCAAACCCGGCGCATAAGGTAAGCGCAATGCCTGCCACGGTTCTGCCAATCAACTTTGTCATCCAACTACCTGCCACAAGAACCATCGATGCTTAAGAAGCGACCTGGTTCCACATGAACCGGAACGCCGCCGCCGGTCTACTGTAAAGAGAATCTGCCGATTCGAAAACCGCTCTCAGCGCTCATTGGAGCGCAGGCCGAGAAGGACCGCCGCGGCGATCAGGCTTGCGCCAGCCGCCCTGTCCACCCAGGGCCTGTAGCGACCGCGGATTTTCGTCGCCAGCCAGCTGGCACCGCGTCCGTACATCGCGAGAAACAGACCGTCGATCACAATATAAGTCAGCCCGAGAATGGCGATCTGCGCCGCAAGTGGTTTCGTGGGGTCCAGAAACTGGGGAAACAGTGCCGCAAAGAACACGACCGCCTTGGGATTCGCCGCGGAGGTCACGAAACCGCGAAGCCAGAGCGTCTTCAGACTCGCAGGCGGCACCGCCGATTCGTCGCCCTGCCGTTTCCATGACGCCAGGATCTGGCGCAGACCTACCCAGACGAGGTAGGCCACCCCGGCCCACTTGATGACGGCGAAGCCGTAGTAGGAACTCGTGACCAGCGCCGCGAGCCCCAGACCGGCCAGCAGAATCTGGATGGCATTGGCGGAGAGATCGCCGGCGGCCGTTGCCAGTGACCGCTGGAACCCGTTGGCCATGCTCACCGACAGCATCAGCAGGTGACTCGGGCCCGGCGTGCTCATGAACAAGAGCACGGTACCCACATAAAGAATCCAGGTTTCTGTCGTCACTTAAATCCCCTCGAAGCAGCAGCGACTGACGCACCGTTACGGTGCCGCCGGGCGCAGAACAAGGCGCAGTCTAGCATCTCGCGCGCCCTCCTCTGGTGCATACGGTTTGGGTGGCGAGCCGCAAGAGACAACGCATCGATGCATGGCGATGCGCGCTTAATCGAAACCAAGCTGTCGCTATAATGGTGGGTCACGAAAGGAATCTCCAACCATGACCAGCACCCGGAAAAAACACATCAAACGCCTGCTCGTTGCCAACCGGAGCGAGATTGCCATTCGCGTTATGCGGGCGGCCTCCGAGCTCGGCATTGAGACGATCGCCGTCTACTCGGACGAGGATCGTTTCGCGCTGCATCGCTTCAAGGCCGACAAGAGCTACCGCATCGGTGAGGTCGGCAAGCCAATCGCCGCGTATCTCGATATTGATGAAATGCTCCGGGTCGCACGTGAATCGGGTGCCGACGCCGTGCACCCCGGTTACGGTTTTCTCTCGGAGAACCCGGACTTCGCTGACGCCTGCCGCGACGCCGGGCTGATCTTCGTCGGCCCGGGATCCGACGTCATGCGCCGTCTTGGCAACAAGGTGAGCGCTCGCAATCTCGCCGTTGAAGCCGGTGTGCCGGTGATGCCGGCGTCCGAGCCGTTACCGACCGACATGGACCAGGTGCTCGCGGCAGCCGAAGAGATCGGTTACCCGCTGATGCTCAAGGCCAGCTGGGGTGGCGGTGGGCGCGGCATGCGTACGGTGCGATCGGCGGACGACGTCCGGGAGCAGTTCGATACCGCGAGGCGCGAGGCCGAAGCGGCGTTTGGCAATGGCGAAGTTTACTTCGAGAAGCTGGTTGAACACGCGCGTCACGTCGAGGTGCAGATCTTCGGCGACGAGGCCGGCAACCTCGTCCACCTGTTCGAGCGCGACTGCTCGGTGCAGCGACGTAACCAGAAGGTCATCGAACGCGCGCCAGCACCGTATCTTGACGACAGCCAGCGGGAAGAGCTCTGCGGTTACGCCCTCGCCCTTGGCAGAAAGGCGGGCTACGTCAATGCCGGCACGGTTGAGTTCCTCATGGACGCGGACAGCGGCGCCGCCTACTTCATCGAGGTCAATCCACGCATTCAGGTCGAACACACGGTCACCGAACAGGTAACCGGCATCGACATCGTCAAATCGCAGCTGCGGATTGCCGAGGGCGTGACTATCGGCGACGCCGACAGCTACGTGCCCAGCCAGGACAAGATTCGGCTGTCCGGTCATGCCCTGCAGTGCCGCATCACGTCCGAAGATCCGGAAAACAACTTTGTACCGGACTATGGCCGCATTCGAGCCTATCGTGGCGCGACCGGCTTCGGCATTCGCCTGGACGGCGGCACCGCCTATTCCGGCGCACTGATTACGCCCTTCTATGACTCTTTGCTCGAGAAGCTGACAACCTGGGCACCGACCCCGGAAGACGCCATCGCCAGGACGGATCGCGCGCTGCGCGAGTTCCGCATTCGCGGCGTGGCCACCAACCTGCCGTTCCTCGAGCAGCTCATTAACCACCCCAAGTTTCGCAACAACGAATACACGACCCGGTTCATCGACGACACGCCGGAGCTGTTCAAGTTTCCCAAGCGGCGTGATCGCGCGACGAAGCTGCTGCGGTTTATTGGTGAGGTGCAGGTCAACGGCAACCCCGAAGTCAAAGGTCGGGTCGAGGCGCTCGAACGCCGGCCGGCGCCGCTGCCCAGCCTCAACGTCGACGCGCCACCCGCCGGTACGGTGCAAAAGCTTGCCGAGCTGGGGGCAGAGGGCTTTTCACAGTGGATGAAGGATCAGAAGCAGGTCCTGATCACGGACACGACCATGCGCGATGCGCACCAGTCGCTGTTCGCCACCCGCATGCGCAGCCACGACCTGCTGAACGTCGCGCCCGCGTATGCGAAGCTCCTGCCGGAGCTGTTCTCACTCGAATGCTGGGGCGGCGCGACGTTTGACGTTGCGATGCGTTTCCTCCAGGAAGATCCCTGGGAACGCCTGCGCAATCTCAAGACCGCGGCGCCGAATATCCTCCTGCAGATGCTGCTGCGATCATCGAACGCCGTCGGCTATACGAACTATCCTGACAACGTCGTGCGCTTTTTTGTCGAACGGGCCGCGGCTGAAGGCGTCGACGTCTTCCGCGTTTTCGACTCTCTTAACTGGGTCGAAAACATGCGCGTCGCCATGGACGCAGTGCTGGAAAGCGGCAAGCTCTGCGAGGCTGCGATCTGCTACACCGGCGACCTGACAAATCCCGACAAGTCGAAGTACGATCTCGACTACTACGTGCGCATGGCGCGCGAGCTTGAGGCAGCCGGCGCGCACATCATCGGCATCAAGGACATGGCGGGCGTCTGCAAACCCGCCGCCGCGACCCTGCTGGTCTCAACCCTCAAGCAGGAGGTCCGCCTGCCATTGCATTTCCATACCCACGACACGAGCGGTATCGGGGCGGCCAGCGTAATTGCGGCAGTGGAAGCCGGATGCGACGCCGTTGACGGCTCGATGGACGCCATGAGCGGGCTGACGTCACAGCCAAACCTCGGCTCCATTGTCGAAGCGCTGCGTCACGGAGAACGGGATCCTCAACTGTCGCGCGAGGGCATGCGCGCGATCTCCGGGTACTGGGAGGGCGTCCGCCAGTTCTACGCGCCGTTCGAGAGCGAAATCCGCGCCGGTACGGCAGACGTTTATCACCACGCCATGCCCGGCGGGCAGTACACCAACCTGCGCGAGCAGGCGCGGTCACTGGGTATCGATCGCCACTGGCCCGAAGTCGCTGAGCGCTACGCCCAGGTGAACGACATGTTCGGCGACATCGTGAAGGTAACGCCAACCTCGAAGGTCGTCGGCGACATGGCGCTGTTTATGGTGACGAGTGGGCTAACGCCAGAAGATGTGCTCGATCCGGAGAAGGACATCGCGTTCCCGGAATCCGTCATCCAGCTGTTTCGCGGCGAGCTCGGTCAACCGCCGGGCGGCTGGCCTGAAGCGCTGCAGCAGAAAGTGCTCAACGGTGAGTCGGCAAGCACCGAGCGGCCGGGCGCCCACCTGCCGCCGGTTGATCTCGAGGCCGTTCGCGGCGAGGCCGAGAAGAAAATCGGCCGCAAGGTCGACGACAACGATCTCGCCTCCTACCTGATGTACCCGAAAGTGTTTAGCGACTACGCGATTCGTCAGCGCAGGTTCGGCAACGTCAGCGTATTGCCGACACCGGTGTTCTTCTTTGGCCTGAAGCCCGAAGAAGAGATAGCCGTCGACATTGAGCCGGGCAAGACCCTGATCATTCGCCTGTTGGCGGTCGGTGATGCCGATGACGACGGGCAGCGACGACTGTTCTTCGAGCTGAACGGCCAGCCGCGAACGGTTGCCGTCGCGGACATCACGGTCAGTGCCTCCGCCGTTGCCAACCGCAAGGCCGATGAGGGCAATCCACTGCACGTCGCTGCGCCCATGCCGGGACTGGTCGTGAGCGTTGCGGTAAAAACCGGGCAGGAGGTGAAGAAAGGCGACGAGCTGGTCGCCATCGAGGCCATGAAGATGGAAACGGTGATTCGCGCCGAGGCCGACGGCGTCATCGGATCCGTGGCGATCTCGGCCGGCACCCAGGTACAGGCGCATGACCTGCTCGTGGAGTTTGAAGGTTAGCAGCCCGTTGAAAAACGGTGTTCTTCGGCAGGCTGCGACCGGTACAGGGATGTACCGCTATTCTCTATGGCTGAAAGCCATTGAAAATGGGAGACAATAGGAAACCGCGTCTTCCATTGGCGACGTTGAAAAAGACCATGGATGGTTTTTTCAACGGCCTGCTAGTCCGATCGCGATGCGATGGCGAAGTCGCTCAACGACCTCGCCATCGCATCCGGTTCAGCGCTGACTAGCGAGAACCGCCCGGCACGCGAATCGGATCCTCAGGCTGGCCGATCAGGGTCGGCGCATCCGTCTCAAGCTGTTGCATCGCAATGTCGATAGCCCGCTCAAGCTGGGTGTCGCGGCCGTTGGCAAAGTCCGCCGTGCTGGCCTCCACGTCGACGTCCGGTGCCACGCCCTCGTTCTCAACGGCCCATTCACCCTCGCGGGTGTAAAAGCCGCTGCGCGGCGCGGTCATGCGCGTGCCGTCCACCAGGAGCGGCACGCCCCAGATGCCGACGAGTCCGCCCCAGGTTCGTTTGCCGATCAGGGTGCCGATGTCATGGAAACGGAACATCCAGGGCAGCATGTCACCGCCGGAACCGGACATTTCATTAATGAGCATCACTTTCGGACCCAGGA
Organism: uncultured Woeseiaceae bacterium; assembly: GCA_964522355.1. GTDB lineage: Bacteria > Pseudomonadota > Gammaproteobacteria > Steroidobacterales > Woeseiaceae > JBFGFX01. The sequence continues at coordinate 9,199 of CAZFVT010000056.1, forward strand.
TGGCGTTGGACGGCGCGACCATCGGTCGGTCCGGCGCGAACTGGTTATTGAAGTAACCCATGTGTTCGCGTCGCAGAATGTCGATGATGTATTCAGCGATGAATCCACCGTGGTTAAACCGCTCATCGATGATGGCGCCCTGCCGACGGCTCTGCGCGAAGTAGTAGCGGTTGAAGTACTCGAAGCCGTTTTCCGCCGTGTTCGGCACCCAGACGTAGGCCAGGCGCCCGTCCGACGCTTCATCGACCCGGCGACGGTTGTCTTCCACCCAGGCGTTTTGCCGCAGCGCGCCGTCATTGCCGATGGGTACGACGGTGACGTCAGAAGCGTTACGCTCCCGCCCGTCGCGACTGATGGTCAGACGGGTCTGCTGGCCTTCCGTGCCGCGGAAGGCGGCATACAGGTTCGCACCCGCATCCAGCGAGCGGCCGTTCACCGCCAGCAGGTAGTCTCCTTCGCGGACGGCGTTACCCAGCAGACCGAGCGGTGCGCGGGCCTGGTCGTCCGGGAACCAGCTCTCGCCGCGATAAATCCGCCCGAAGCGAAACCCGTCGTCTGAGGCTTCAATATCGGCGCCCAGCAGTCCGACGTGAGATTCCCCGGCATCCGGAAGATCGCCATTCCCCGTGTAGGAATGCCCGATAGAAGTCTCGGCACCGAGGTTATCGAGCAGGAATGTCATGTCGGCCGCATGCTTGACGTACTGCACGAGCGGCTCATATGCCTCATACATCGCATCCCAGTCCGCACCGTGCAGGTTCCGGACGTAGAAAAAGTCACGCTGCAGGCGCCAGGCCTCACGGAATATCTGCCGCCATTCCGCCGCATTGTCGACGAGCTTCCTGAGCGAGGTGTCGAGCGTATGCGCGTCGTCGCCCATGGGCCCGCCGCTCGAGAAGATGCGCCACTGGCTGCCCGTTCGCACCAACAACTCGGCACCGTCGGCACTCACCCGGAATTCAGCGACGTCACTGGCGAGCGACGTTGCCTCGCGCTCCTCGAAGGAATACTTGTAGAGGTGCTGCTTGTCGTCCTGCTGCTTGAGGAAAAAGATCTCTCCGGCTTTGCCTGCCATCAGCGAACTGATGCGGCCGGACTCGCCGATGGGCAGCATGCGCGACGCCGCGCCATTCATTTCAACGTTGACCGTTACTTCAGACTCCTCGTCGTCGCCTTCCTCAGACGATGAGTCGTCGCTCCCAGCTTCCTCGTCGCTTCGCGGCAGCAAAGGCGATGCCACGTCTGAATTCAACGGCAGGTAGTAAAGGTCGAACGTCGGCGTAAACGCGACCGACGTCAGATCGAGCCAGGAAGCCGCCGGTCCGTAGTTAGTGCTTGCCGCCACGTAAAGCATCTCACCGGCCGCATCCCAGACCGGGTTGCGCAAATCGGCAAGCCCCTCGGTCAGCGCTACCGGCTCTTCATCTTCGATGCTGTAAACCACCAGGCTGCGATAGAAGTTATCGCCCTGTCTCGCATAGGCAAGGTAGGCACTATCCGGCGACCAGCTTGGCGTCATGCGGACCTCGACGTTGACGATCGGCTGATTGTCAATCACGCGCGCACGGCCGCTCTCACGATCTGCCAGCCAGAGCTGCTGGGCCTGATCGGCAAACACGAGGTAGCGATCGTCGGGTGACCACAGGAGCTCCGAGTAGTAGCCGGTGCCGGCCAGCTCGATGACTTCTTCCTCTGCACCATACTGGTCGGCGATGACGAGGTTGTATTCGCCGGCGGCGTCCGAGAACCAGGCGATGCGCTGCCCGTCGTTCGACCAGGCCGCATTGTTCTCGCGACTGCCCGAGCTGTCCGTCAGGTTGCGAACGGCACCGTGCTCTTTCGGCACGGTGAAGACGTCACCGCGAGCGACGAAGACGGCCCGCTGGCCCGTCGGTGACAGGTTCGCCGACTCGATGTCGCCCGATACGTCTTCCCAGTGCGGCCGGTTCCAGGGGAAATCGGCATCCAGCGAGATACGAATCGGCCGGCTGTCGCCGCCGGTTAAGGACTGCCGCATGAGATCACCGCGGTACTCATATACCAGCGTGTCCCCGTCGATGGCGAAGCCGGTGACGTCGAAGTCATCGTGTTCGGTGACCGCCTCGACGCGACCGCCGTCTGCAGAGACCCGGTAAACGTTGTTTACCTCGGACTGGTTGGACAGGTAGTAAATAGAGTCACCCTGCCAGTGCGGTTCGAGATCCAGCGAGTTGTCCCACGGCAGATCGCGCTCGGCGAGCGTCTCGAGATTCACGACCACGAGCGGCTGGTTCTGACCGCCGCGATAGTTTCGCCAGCCCGGATCCCATTGGTCGGCACGGCGGTAGACGAGACTCGTGCCGTCCTCCGAGTAGCTACCGTTCCGCGCCCGCGGCATCGGTAACGGGCTGGGCATACCACCCTCGGCTGAGACGGTGAAAAGCTGCGGCCAGCCTCGCGGCGCCTGGTTGCGGCCGGACGCAAACAGGACTGAACGGCCGTCGGGACTCCAGCCAACGACGTTGTCGCCCATTGGATGATAGGTCAGGCGTCGCGGCGCACCGCCGTCAATAGACGTGACGTAAACGTCGATATTGCCCTCGTACTCGCCGGTGAACGCAACCCACCGACCGTCCGGCGACAGGTGAGGATTGCCTTCGCGCCCCTGGAAGCTAGTGATGCGGACGGCTTCGCCGCCGCTGACGCTGGCCTTCCATATATCTCTTGCGTAGGTGAAAACGAGCGTATTGCCGGCCACGTCCGGATCGCGCAGCAGTTTGACCTCAGCCGCGCCGGCAGTGCCTGCTGCCATCAGTGCGGCAATGTTCAGAAAAATACCCATGCTGTGTCTGAGCGACATAAGCAGCGTCCCTTTATAACTGGATTGAATAGCTGGATTAGACGAGTAAGCGATCGATACATCGCGACCACCCCGCGTCTGTCATGGAGCGGGAGTTTACCCCAGCTGAGCCCCGGTGCCCGGTTTCGTCCTGCCGGAACCGTCCACCACAGACACGTGCGTCTCTCATCCCAAGACCCGTGCTTGCCCCGGCGTGCGAAGCGACCGTGCCGGTGCCTATACTCAAGGCTGGTTGCTGCCTACACCAGATAGCGAGGACTGGCCGTCATGACCGATAAGAACAGCGATACCGAAGCCAATGCCGTAGAAGAAGACCGGCCGGAAATGCCCGGGCGTCGCCGGCTGCTGATTGGCGCGGGCGTCGCCGCGGGTGCGAGCCTGCTGGCAAAGTCCGAAGTGCTTGCGCAGTCCTCGCCGGGAAACCTTGCCGTGACGATCTTCACCAACACGACGGTCGTCACCAACGATTCTGATCGCCGAACGCTCAGAAACGTTGCCCTGGCGGTCGAGGACGACTACATCGCCGCGATTGGCGATACCGACGAGCTCATGGATCGTTACCCTCAGGCAGAGGTTTATGACGGGCGGCGCAAGGCGCTGCTGCCGGGCCTGATCAACTGCCA
>CAZFVT010000057.1:0-12645 GCA_964522355.1 uncultured Woeseiaceae bacterium
GGGGAGCGCCGGCCAGCCGTAAGCTTCGGCCAGACTGGCAAGGCTGCCCGCGTTTATCTGAAAATCAAAAACGCTGCCGAGGTAGTCCGGCGCATCGCCCAAGGTGCCGTCGCCGGTCAACGTGCCGAGAGAAGACTGTAAAGCCAGCGTGAGCGTTTCCGGGCCGGTACCCGGGTCCGCCAGCTCAAAGGACATGGAATAGGGACCGGTGGCCGCGCCCGGCATTCCGGTCAGCTCACGAAAGCGCTCAAAACGCTGGCCGTCGATAGCCAAGCGTATGTCGCCATCATCAAGCGCCGGAAAGCTTGGCAAGTCAGCGGAGAGATCGAAGATGGCGTCCGCATACTCCATGTGCGCCTGGTTGACGATCATCTCCGGGCCGCGACGCTCGGCCGCGATGTCGATTGAGTATGGCGCCGCGGGGAGTCGTGGACCGCCGAACAGACTGAGCAACCTGCCAAGATCCGGCCCGGCAAGCGCCAGCTGAAGGTTGGCATTCTCCAGGTGCTGCAGATCGCGGAACGCGCCCTGCGCCGTCGCCTCCAGCCGGCCGAGATTGCCGCGGAAGTCGAGCGCCATCGAACCGTCGTCACTGGCCTCGAGATTAAGAGCCAGGTCAACGTCCGCTTCAAACTGTTCGCTGGACTGCAGCAGGCGAGCCAGATCATTGAGGTCCGGCCCGCGCACGCTGAGCTCAAGCCGCGGGCGGCTCGGTGCCAACAGGTCGTCGATGTACCCATCGCCTGAGATGACCAGTGTGTCGATAACCGAAGAAAACTCGAAGTCTATGTCACGCCTCGCCAGCAGGTCGTCCCAGGTGCCGGCCGTTGCGTTTACGGTGAACTCTCGCCCCCCCAGCGTTGCATCGGCCTCCAGGTCGAGGAACCCTTCCTCGTCGAGACCCTGGCTTAACTGGGCGACGCTAAGCTCAACCGGACCTTCGCGTGACGGACTGACGTAGTTAAGACTGGCATTGGTGATGTCGATCCGCCGCACAATGAAGCCGGCGTCCGATCGTTCGGTCTCGGCGCTGCCAGGAGGCTCATCGTCAGTTGTTTGGGTTTCAAGGAATTGCCAGTTGGCACGACCGTTTTCGTTCTTCGCCAGGTTGGCGGAAGGATCGTCGACAACCAGTTCTTCGATCCGAACCGGGCCACCGAACAGGGACCAGGTGTCGAGCAGCACTTCGATGCGGCCAACGGAAACCATGTCTGGCTCGTCTGCCCAATCGGCGTTCTGGAGCCTAATGCCCTCGGCCAGCACAACGATTTCGTTGCCAAGAAAGATATCGAGTTCACCGTCGATGGAGAACTCGCGACCCGTGAATTCAGTAACCCAGGACTCAATGCTGGACTTGAAGACCCCGAGGTTCGCTGTGAACAGCCAGGCCACGAAAACTATCGTGATCACCACGACAGAGCCGCTCGCCAACAGCAGGACTTTCTTCCAGGTCATGTCGGACATTATGAATCAATTGGCAAGTCGACGGATGTCGGACGGCCGCGGAGGACTGAGAATCTTCGATTAGCGCCAGAGCCGCAAACGAGTTTTCCCTTGAATCAGGCGGCCAGCCCGTGGCTCAGGCCGACCCTAGCGGCCGAGTAGACCGTCCCCTTCGAGCGTCCGGGTGATGGCGATCGCCTCATCCACGTAGGGTTTTTCGCCCAGCCCGCGGTCGAAATCCTGGACGAAGGTCGCGCTGGTCTCGATCGCCCATACCGGCTGCTGGGACTGCGAGGAAAACATCTGCGCGGAGAGCAACACATCGTTCGTGAATTTCACGCTCTGCGGTTCCGTGTATTCGGTGAGCTCGACACTCCAGACGTTGTAGTACCAGGTTTCCCGGATGTTGTAGGTCGACTCGGGGCGCATGTTCTGCACCTTGCTTTGCACCTCGACGTCAACGAGCTGGGTCAGCAGCACGGAGTCCGCGCCGGTTTCCTCAACCATGGCGACGAACGTGTCCCGGTTTACCGGCGTCCGGGTGTCCATTTTCGTCGTGCTGGCTACGGCGCTAACACCGCGGGCCTCGAGCTGCTTGACGATCGCGTTCTCGAGATACCGGCGCTGATCGAAGGATTCGAAAAGTGATATGACCAGCACGTTGCCGTAGGGAGCGTCGGCAGCCTCGACCAGCGGCAAAACTCGCGTCACGCGCGGAGTAGAAGCACAGGCTGTCAGCAGGCAGGCGGCGCAGAGGGCAACGATGGTCTTGGTCACGATCAGTTCCGATTTCACTGAAGGGCCCCGGATGTTAGTCGAAGCTGGGCCGATCTGCAGCCATCAGAACGAATAGCCCAGCGACGTCGTGGCCGTGTAGTCGGTACTCTCGGCGTCGGTGGGCGGCACACTCAGATACGAGAAACCGACAGCCAGTTCCCAGAACAGGTCCTCCCAGACCTCGCGCCTGAGGCTCAGGTCCGACTCAACGCGATACTGGCTGAAGTCTTCCAGCAGGGGAAAAATTGTCGAGGTGAAATTGAAGGAACCCTCCGGGACGAGATTACGGTGCTGGTAGCGTACCTGGATCCGGCCTTCAGCCTCGGTCGTCGAATCGTCCTCACCCGTGAATACCGATTGCGCTCCCTGCACACCGGCGGTTACCGACAGCAGGCTGCTATTGTTCTGAACGAGATAACGACCCATTGCGCCACCCACCGAGGTTCGAGAAGCAATACCCAGCTCGTCGTTTCTCTCCCAGCTGGTGAACCAGTCTGTGAACCAGCGGTTACCGCGGAAGCGCTGATAGTTGAAGTTGACGTTCTGCCTGGCCGTATCTGCTTCGTTGGGCTGAGAGGTCGTCGACGAGTTCAGCCGCAGACCCAGCAAGTAGGCTCGCGCCCTGTAGCTGACGTCGGTTGCCAGGTTCGCAGTCGTAATCCCGCTGGATTTCTGCGTCTGAATACCGAAGCTGAACGACCCATCGAGTCTTGAGAGAAAACTCTCTTCAGTCTCAATCGGCGTTATCCGGACAACCCGAGGCGATTCGAACACACGGTTGCCGTCAAACGTATCCACCTCGATGTGAAATCGGTTCTCGGTTGGCAGCAGACGCCCAAAATAACGGGTGCCGTCCGTCAGCTCGACCTGGAAAGTCTGCGGACTGACGACATTAACGATGTCCTCCCAGTCGATGTTGACCGTACCCATGGAGTCGGTGCTGTAGCGCAAGCGGCCGAATTCGAGGCTCTTGACCTCACCCGTTACGGAGTTTCCATTAATCAGAACGACCGTATCCAGCTTCTGTGCCTGGGCCGGCAGCGCGACCAGACAGGACGACAGGAGAAGAAGTAGACCAAAGTGCTTCAGAATGCGTTTCATGAGGCGGAGACTCGCGAACATTTGCCAAATCCTGTGGATAAGTCAGAGAATACTACTCCGGAACGGGCGACGAACCGGGCAAACGCCGCTCGCTGGCGAGACAAGAGAACAAGCCGCAAGTGACCCCCAACCAGCTACTGATCAAACTGTTCCTGTTCTTCGCGGTATTCACAGGTACCGCTTTTGTGGCGGCCGCAATGAATCCCAACGTGCTTCGCTGGCTGCCCATCGCGGGCAACGATGCGATCGAGCTGGCTCAGCTGGAGGTGGAATCCGTCAAGGAAGTGTTGTCTTCCGGCGCCGAGATTACGGTCACCCAGGTCACCTCGGCTCCCACTCCGGGCCAGGTCGGCCTGCTCACGCTTTTTCTCGGCATCAGCCTGTCGCTGACCATGGCGATCATGTTGCCGATCACCTGGACGTATAAAGCCGCGCAGCAGGAGTCAGGCTATCGCAAGACGTTTGTGCGAGCGCTCATTGTGCTGCCGGTCTGTGCCACGACGATTGTGCTGCTGATTCAGGACAGCCTCGCCCTGGCCTTCGGGCTCGCGGCCCTGGTTGCCGCGGTGCGCTTCCGGGTCAGTCTCCAGGAGCCCATCGACGGCATTTACATCTTTGCGGCCATCTGTGTCGGGCTTGCCGCCGGTATTGGCTACCTGGGCATCGCGACGATCATGGCGATTTTCTTCTGCTTTGCGAACGCCCTGTTATGGAAATTCGATTACGGCAGAAACCCGCTGGACGATGCGCGCGCCGCCCGCGACCGGGCAAAGTATGAGAGAAGAGACAAGCCAGAGCGGGCAGCAAGTTCCGCGCCAAACCCCTAGGAACGCGCCCACCGGGTATTGTCGGCGGTCGCCATGGGGCGTAGGGTACCGCCGAAAGGGAACCCTGATGCGCTTATCGCCAGGGATCGCGTAAAAGTCGAGAAAGATTTTCGGGAGAGACGAGCATGAATATTTGCAAAGTCAGCATACTGATCACATTGCTGCTTGGCGCAGCGCTGAGCGGGTGTGCATCCAGCTTTAGCGCCATCTATGACTATGATCGTGAGCACGACTTCTCCGATCATCAAAAGTGGGCGTGGATCTCCGAGCATCCGATGACGGTTGGCGAATCGGCAAACATGCCGAGCCCGTTGCTGGAACCGCGCATCATGTCGGCCATCGAGAGCGATTTGTTTGCCAAGGGTTTTGACCGGGTCGAGAACCCGGAAGATGCCGACTTCGTTATCGCCTTCACCGTCGGCTCGCGCGAAAAGATCAAGGTGGATTCCTATCCAACCTACTACGGCGGATACGCCTATCCGACCCGCTGGGGTGGGCCGTACTACGGCGGCGCGTACGGCATGGGCATGGCTACCGAAACCCGCGTTCGCGAATACACCCAGGGTCGCATTGCCGTCGACATCTTCGACGTCAGCGACCGGATTCCGGTCTGGCACGGTGTGGCCGAAAAGTCGATCACGGATTCTGATCGCAAGAACGCCGAAGAGACGATTAACGCCGCCGTTTCTGCGGTTATGGCAGGCTACCCGCCGGGCGCCGAGGACAGCTAGCCAAAGAGCCCGTCTTGTCCTTTCAGTCTATCTGCCGCCAGGGCATCCTGGCGGCATTATTTTTTGCGGCCTGGCATGTTCCCGCAGCCGCACAGGAAGTTACGGAAGTCTTCTTCTCCCGGGCGCCCGCTGGCAGCGCCGCGCTCGGCGGCGGACTGCGAACGGGCCAAAGTCCCTATCGCGCCAGCGACAACGAAGACGACGTGCAGCTAGACCTGGTCCCGCTGTACCTGTACGAGGGCAAGTACGTTTTTGCCCGCGGCACGGCCGGTGGCTTTCACCTCTACAAAGACAACGGTCTCGAACTGAACCTGTACGGTCGCTACCGCTTCCAGAAACTCGACCCAAACAGCAACAGTTTCTACGAAGGACTGGAGGATCGCGATCAGTCTGTCGACGGCGGTATTGAGCTCGGACTCTACCGTCCCTGGGGCGAGCTGAAGCTCGACTGGGTCAGCGATCTTCTCGATCGCCACAATGGCCAGGAGGTCAGGGCCTCTTACCGCTATCGTTTCAATCGCGGTCCCTGGTCGTTCTCGCCGTTCTTCGCCTGGACCTGGCAGAACGAAAACCTCGTGAACTATTACTTTGGCGTTAGCGAAGCAGAAGCGCTGCCGGACCGCCCGGCCTACACACCGGGCGCCGCCCAATGGTTCAGCTACGGGCTCAATACGTCGTGGCAGGCGACCGACCGGATTCAGTGGTTCGCGAACATCACTTTTGGCGGCGCCTCCTCTGAAATCACGAACAGTCCACTCCTCGAGGAGGACGGTTTTTCCAGCGCCTTTGTCGGCGGTACCTACCTGTTCGGCAATGCGCGGCGACCCGACTACATCATCGATGAAGAGCGTCGCAGCGAATGGTCCTGGCGCGTTAACTACGGCTACCAGGCCGATGGCAACATCGTCAGCGAAATTGACCAGGGTGATTTCAGCAAGAGCGACGTCGCGGATACGAACATCGCTGGCCTGACGTTTAGCAAGCTGCTGTCGAGTGGCGGTCGCGTGGATTTCCTCGGTCGCGTTGCGCTGTTTCAGCACCTCGAGGAGGACGAAGGCAACGGCAATTTCCCGAGCTACGCGGCCTACATCATGGCGATGGGCAAGGGCTACTCGCCCTGGAGCGGCAACGAAGTGTTTCGCTGGGGCTTCGGGTTTGGCATGTCCTACGCCGAAAAGGTACCGATTGCCGAGCAGCGCAAACAAGCCGCCAAAGACGACAATACGTCACACTTCCTGAACTACCTCGAGATGACGCTCGACTTTCCGCTGCGACGGGTATCGAAGGCGCGCTGGCTACAGAACTGTTATGCCGGCGTCACGATTGTGCATCGCTCGGGCATCTTCGGGACCTCGGACTTCCTCGGCGACGTGTCCGGCGGGGCGGACTGGATTACCGGGCACCTGGAGTGCACACGATGAGGGTCTTGAGGGGATCGGTGCTGATGACTGCCCTGCTCCTGTTGAGCATTGCTGCGAATGCGCAGTGGCAGGCGTCCGAAGGCAACAAGCTGGAGACGCGTTCATCGGCAGCGATGCAGGAAATTCGAACGCGGATTCCCCGGTCGGAACTCTACTTCGACGACGCTTACGCGATGGCGGTCTTTCCCTCGATCACGCGCGTCGGCTTCGGCTTCGGCGGCGCCTACGGCAAAGGCGTCGTCATCGAAGGCGACCGTAGCGTCGGAACGACTAAGTACTGGCAGTTCACCTCCGGCATCCAGGCCGGCGCCAAGGCCTTCAGCATGATCGTGTTCTTCAAGGACAAGGCCGCGCTCGAGGAATACCAGCAATCACGAACCCAGTTCCTGGGGCAGGCAGGCGTTGCGGTTGGCACCTTGGGCGCCGCAGGCACGCCGGCCTATAACGACGGCGTGGCCATCATCACGGTGACGCGACTCGGCCTGATGGGCGAGTTCACGGTGTCCGGCGCCAGGTTCTCCTACAAACCGCTGTCCGGATCCGGCGACAGCCCGGACTAGAACGCCAGCATCATGTAGAGGCGCGGCCCGTGGTAAACGAGATCCAGTTTGCCACCGAGATCGTCATCCTTTGACTCCAGCCGCATACCGAAGAGGTCATAGCCCAACCCGGCGCTGAAGGTCTGGCCGAAAGCGCGCTCGGCGCTGATACTGGCGTATGCCATATAGCCGTCGTAACGATCGAAATCCAGCGCAAACCCGCTAATATCGGCGTTGATGGTCCAGTTTTGCCCCAGCCCGGCCGAGCCGAAGATACCGAGGGTCGGCAGCGGCGCTTCCGCTCGCAGGGACTCTCGCTCTTCGGCGCCCAACTCGCCGATAACCGTCTCGAAGTTGAAGAAGCTCAAGCCCGCTGAGACGCCTGCTTCCTTTTGGCCGTCGCGCAGGATTGAGTAGAGGTAGGTCAGGCGTAACAGCGATGAATCGATGTTGGTGCGAATCTCCGTCCCCGCTGGTAACAGTTCCTCGCCAAAGTCGATGTCGTTCTCCAGAGTTTTGGTCGAGTCGCGCTTCAGGTCGAAATAACTCAGCTGGAATCGGTGGTAGTAGCCCAGCCGCAGCTTGCTGTCGAACTGGAAGACGGTTTGACGATCCGCAGCACCGATCACATCTTCAAGATCAATCTCATCGCCGGGCGTGCCGTCATCGGCATCGCGGCGAATGGTTGAGCCGATGGTCGTCGTGAAAGACCCGAGGCGAATCTCCAGCGGCCGATCATCAGGGTCGCCCGCATGGTCGCGGGGATTGAACAGATCGGCGTTGTAGGCGAGGCCAACGGTGCCCGACCAGAGCTGGTCCTTGTTGATGATCGGGCTGTTCGACACGGCGTCATCGAGATACTCGAGCCCAACGGTTGTCTTGAGCAGCCAGCGGGGCGACAGCTCGTAGCCCAGGACCATCTCCAGGCCAATGTTGGTCGCGGAGCCCGGCTCATAGAGCGGCCGTCCGATGATGGATTCGGGCCCCGTAATGCCGAAGTAATAGTCGGCATAGTCACTGCTTTGATAGGCCACGCGTAGCGCGGGCACGAAAAAGCCCCGGCTGTATTGGACCGGCAGCGAGAACTCCAGCTCGCTGGTCGTGCCGGAGTGCTTGTTGGGTGCTTCCCAGTAGGAGCGGAACTGGATGTTGACCGGCCAGCCGCGATAGCCAATCAGCGGTCCGGCCTCGAACACCCAGCTCCGTTCATTGATGCCGCGCAGCTCATTGTTATCAGCAACACCCTGCCCCATAGTCTGGATCCGACCAACCAGGCCGAACTCCCAGTCGTCGTTGACGACGAACCGAAGCCCGGCGTTCTCACCGCGAAGCAGCAGCCAGTTGTCGGTGAAGGCCGAGTGCTCGAAGCTGGTGAGATAGGGGTAGATGAACTGGCCGTTCTCCGTACCGATATACGGGTTCTCGGAAGTCGATACGGCGACGCCCAGCGAGTAGTCGTTCAGATCATAGCTGCGGATGAAATCCATGATCTTTCCGGCCTGCGCGAGCGCCGGCACCAGCAGCAACAAAGTGGCTGCCAGAGCGCGGCGGCGTGCCGGAACTTCCATCGATAGGCTCAGTAAATTCTACCGCCGATCGCGACGCGCGACCCGTAGCCTCCATAGCCACCGTAAGAGCTGTAGCCAACGCTGCCGTAAACCCGAACGTTGTCGCAGCCACCGACAGACAGGCACAGAAGCATGAGCACCGCCAGTTTGGACATCGAGATCAATCGTTTCATGTGAAGTATCCCTAGTTATCCTGATCCAGTGGCCAGGTCTGTAGTGCGATGCCCGCGCCGGACGGTCCGGCGATGAAGGCCGCCTCGCCGCCCACTGCACGCGGCTGCGCCTCAACGATGACCCGGCCGCCAAGATCCGCTACCCGAGCCGTGATGGCGGCCGGGTCGGCTGATCGTATGTAGGTAACCCAGACCGGCGGCAGGTCTTCCAGCGGCCTGGGCATCACGCCGACCCTCGGCGTCTCGCCGGACCGCAGTACGCGGTAAGTCTCTGCGATGCTGCTGGCCGCCGCGTTTTCCGGAGCCCCGGCCTTAAGCTGACCGACTTCCTCGTAGAGCCCAACCGCCGAACTGACGTCGGTCGTCCATAGCTCATCCCAGAGAAAATCGCCGATCTCGGGCACCTGGTCTTCCGGGTCCCCGTCGCGACTTTGCAGCAGACCGAACATCGCACCCTCGACGTCCCGGATGATCGCCAGCTTGCCGCGGCGCTGAAGATCGACGGGCGGCGTAACGATCTCCCCGCCCGCGGCCGCCACGGCGGCCACTTCCGCCTCGACGTCGGCAACCGACATGAAAATGATCCACTGCGAGATATCGTCACGATCGTTGAGCGCGACGGTGTCGACCATGCCACCAATCAACCGTCCATTGTGGCGGATGAGCGTGTAGTCCGAGTTATTGCCGAGATTTGCTGCGCTGCCGACGCTTTCGAATTGCCAGCCGAAGAGTTCGCCGTAGAAGCGCTTTGAGCCTTCCGGGTCATTCGTCAACAGGTCGCGCCAGACGATCTTGCCCGGCAGCCTGTCGGTCGTTGCTCCTTCGGTTATCGACGGCAGGTTGACGCCCAGGGTAGAACAGGCGGCGATGCCTGAAACAATCAGGATCAGCGTCAGAAAGTTTTTCATATGGACTCGCTGGCTCGGATACTTTCGAATGCGAGGATGGTACACCGGTGCGGGAAGCGGCCACCAGCCGGACTGGCATCGCACGTTTTCGCGCCGGCGAGCTGCCGGGCTGGACGACACGTTGCAAAGCCCCTATCGTCGCTGCATGCAACCTTTACCGCGCTGCCACGCGCCGGCAGCCGCTCCTGGAATTTCACGTTCGATGATCACCCTTCGATTCAGTCTGCCCCTGCTGGCCGCTTTATTCGTGGTCGGTTGCGGAAAGTCGGACGAACCGGCGACTCCGCTGGCAGCCGGTCCGCCTGCCTATGTTGGCAGCGCGGCCTGCCAGGGTTGCCACAGCTCGGAGTTCGACGACTGGATGGGGTCGCATCATCAGCTGGCGATGCAGGATGCGACAGCCGATACCGTACTGGGCGATTTCGACAATGCCGAATTCGACTACTACGGCACGACGACGCGCTTTTTTACCCGCGGCGGTGACTATTTCGTTCGCACCGCCGACGAGAACGGCGACGACCAGGACTTCAAGGTTCTCTACACCTTCGGCGTTGAGCCGCTGCAACAGTACCTGGTCGAGTTTCCCGGCGGCCGTTTACAGACCTTGGCGTTCACCTGGGACTCACGATCGGCCGAAGATGGCGGACAGCGCTGGTACCACCAGTTTCCGGACGAGTACATCGAACCGGGTGACGAGCTGCACTGGACCGGTCCCCAGCAGAACTGGAACTACATGTGTGCCGAGTGCCATTCGACGAACGTCGTGATGGGCTATGACGCTGCCACTGCCTCGTTCAACACGACCTACGACGAGATCAGCGTTGGCTGCGAGGGCTGCCACGGGCCAGGTTCGCGGCACGTCGAGCAGGCAGAACTCGGTAACGGTCGCCGTGGCCTGGTGGTCGACCTTGACGACCAGGGTAACGCGGCATGGATCATGAACACCGACACGGGTATCGCCGAGCGCAGTGAGGTTCGCATGCGACCGCCGATCCAGCCCGAAGCCTGCGGCCGCTGCCACGCGCGGCGCGGCGTCATCACGGACGAGTACGAATTCGGTGAACCGCTGGCGCACACCCATATGCCCGCGCTATTGGATGATCCGCTGTACTTCGCCGATGGACAGATTCGCGACGAAGTGTACGTCTATGGCTCATTTTTGCAGAGCAAGATGTACCAGGCCGGCGTGTCCTGCACGGATTGCCACAACCCGCATTCTTCGAAGCTGAAGACCGGTGCGAACCCGAACGATGTTTGCAGTCAGTGCCACATGCCGACGACCTTCGCGACGCCGGACCACGCGGGTCACAGCAGCGAACAGGCCGCGTGTGTCGACTGCCACATGGACTCACGCCTCTACATGGTCGTCGATGACCGCCGGGACCACAGTTTCCGCGTGCCGCGGCCGGATCTCTCCGTCGCCATCGGCACGCCCAACGCCTGCACGAGCTGCCATGAGGATCAGGATGACGAATGGGCCGCAGCAGCGGTCGGCGAATGGCGCGGGCCAGACGCGCCGCCGTGGCACTTTGCCACCGCCCTTGCGGCGGCGCGCGACGGCTTCGCCAACCGCGAGCTTCTCGACGTTATCAATGAACCGACGACGCCAGGCATCGCCCGTGCCACCGCGCTCAGCCTGCTTGCCCAGCCGTTCAGCGAGGCAGATGTTGATTCCCTTGCTCGCGGCCTCTCAAGCGGCGACTCGCTGACGCGGATTGCCGCCCTGCGCCAGCTCCGCAGCCTGCCCGCCGAAGCGCGTCAGCAGCTGCCCGGAGCTGCGCTGCTCGCTGACCCGGTACGTGCGGTCCGCATCGAGGCCGTAACGACGTATGCGGGCATGCAGGACCTGCTGCCCGTGCAGCAGTCACGAGCCTACGCCGCAGCTGAAGAAGACCTGCGTCATGCGTCTCTCACCATCGCCAACCGGCCCGAGGCCCTGTCGACCTTGGGCGACTTCGAACTGGCAGAAGGCAACCCCGTCGCGGCGATTGAACGGTATGAACAGGCGCTTGCCCTCGAGCCCAGGGCCGTCGCGGCGCGTGCCAACCTCGCCGATACGCTGATCGGCGTTGGCGAGATTGCCCGCGCCGAGCGGATACTGAGGGAAGGCATAGCTATCGATGAAAACGCCGCGGCGCTGCACCACGCGCTCGGCCTGCTGCTGGTGCGCGGCGGCGACAGCGACGCGATTCTGGGCGAGCTCAGGCTCGCTGCAGAACTTGACCCCGGGAATGCCCGCTTTGCCTACGTACTCGGCATTGCCATGAATTCGCTCGGCAGCACCGAGGAGGCACTGGCCTGGATGACCGACAGCTACAGTCGCTTCAGTTCCGACTTCGACATCGCGATGGCCGTCGCCACGATGCGCCGCGATGCAGGCGATGAGGCAGGGGCTGTCGAGGTGGCCGATGAGCTGGCGCGACGGTTCCCCGACGACCCTCGGGTGGCCGGTCTTCTGCAATCATTGCAGTAGCAACCTTAACGCAGGACGCGACTTACGCTCGCCATCGGTAACGACGGTCGGCGACATCCTCGTGCAGTAACCGGAATCACAATGAACTTGCATGATGACGGCGATTGACTGCGGAAAATGTAATCAATGTCGACTAGGATGATGATTCAGGGGGCGGGGTACCGATTGTCGCGTCCGCATCGCGACGAACCCCGCGGCTTCATTTGAAGCCAGAACATTTTTGCTACAGGAGCCTTTCAATCATGAAACACTCTAAAGCGCTCATGGCGCTGGCGCTGATGCTTGCTGCATCGTTAACCCAGGCACAGGACCAGCCGAACATTCTCGTCATCTGGGGTGACGATATCGGCCAGTCCAATATCAGCGCATTCACCCGCGGCATGATGGGCTACGAAACACCCAATATCGACCGTGTTGCCCGGGAAGGCATGCTGTTTACGGATTACTACGGCGAACAAAGCTGCACGGCCGGTCGCTCATCCTTCATTATGGGTCAGAGCGTATTTCGCACCGGGCTGTCGAAGGTTGGTCTACCCGGTGCTGAAGAAGGCATGCAGGAAGAGGACCCGACCATTGCCGTGGTTCTCAAGGATCTTGGCTACGCCACCGGGCAGTTCGGCAAGAACCATCTCGGCGATCGCGATGAACACCTGCCGACCAATCACGGCTTCGACGAGTTCTTCG
>CAZFVT010000058.1:0-12623 GCA_964522355.1 uncultured Woeseiaceae bacterium
ACTGTCGTAAGGCGTCGAGTAGGCGACGGCACCGCCGGCCTGCTCCACCTGGAAGAACATCCCGCCACCGAGCCCCGCTATTTGCGTCCAGGGTGCCGCGGTCTCGACCATATTCCCGCACTGGATAGCGTTTATCACGATGCCCTTGCTGCGCGCTTCCGCCACGATCTCCGGGTATTGCTTCTCATCCTGGTAGTCCATGTGCGGCGGAGCGTCGCCCACCAGGAAGACCACTCGGTAGGCCTGCTGTTGTTCGCTCCAGTTGAGCTGATTCACGGCTGCATCGAGAGCGGCGTTGACGCTTTCCGGTCCGTCGCCGCCGCCGCCGGCCTGAAACTGCATGAGTTCGGCATAGACGGCATCGAGGTTTTCGGAAAGCTCCACGGTTTTGACCACGTAGTCGTCGCCTCGATCGCGGTAGGCGACGAGACCAATACGAATACGTGGCGAAGGCTGTGCTGACGCCATGGTGCTGGCGATCGACCAGATCTTGTCTTTGGCGGTTTCGATCAGTCCGGACATACTGCCCGTAGTGTCAAGCACGAAAACCGCATCAACGACGGGACGATCAACGTGCAGGGCCTGCAGATCCACGTCATCGGCCACGTCGTTTTCTGCGACATTCTCGAGCGGATTGACGCCGGCAATCGCGGCGGCCGTTGTCGCGGCCAGCATCAGGGCGGCAAGTTTGGTTTTGACCATCATCATGATTCTCCTTGGTACTAGGGTGTCAGGCCCGGCGATCGCCGAGCGTTTCGAGCGCCGCTTCTGCGAGGCCTTGAGCACGACGGAACTCGAGCGAACGATCACTCGGTCTCGTCCGGCGAGTTGTCGCAGGGGTTAAGGGCAACAAGCCGAGGAATGCCTGGGTAAGAAAGAAGCTCCAGGCCGTGAGAAAGGCGCTTCCGGTCCTCGACAGCGCGAGGAAAGCAACGGCGCAGGCAGCGACGGAAAGCACGCCGTCGGCGGTGATCCGAAAGGCGTCGCGGTGAATGAGGATGCTGCGAAAAACCCACGGGAACGCAGCCTGTCCGGCGGCGAACAACATGAAGTCATCTATCAGTGAGGCGCAGGCGACGGAAGCAACGACCCAGGCCAGAAGCAAAGTGGGTGCGCCGACGGAAACCTGCTCACGTCGCAGCATAATGAGGCAATAGATGCCGACGCACAGCATCACGGTCGCTCGCGCGCCTTCCTGCAACCCCAGAGCAGACACCAGTAACGGCGTTGTGAATGCTCCAATCAGAGCAATAACCAGGGCGGCAAGGACGCCATAAGAAAAGGCGGAGGTCTTCATGGTGCCTCCCGTCGACGCTGTTCCCGAAGCAATGCGATCTCGACGTCGTTCTCGCTAACCTCGTCCGCGCAAGCGACGGCCTCATCATGGGCATCACCGGAGGGCGAGCGCAGATGCGGCGCCGCAGCTTCGCGCAGGGCATCGAGCGACTGCTGCTGTTCGGCAAGTAGCTGCTCGAGTTCGGCGATCTCATCAGCGATGGCTAGCTCATCGTCCTGAATAATCTTCTGACGACGCTCCAGTGAGAGCTTTCGGCGAATGACGTCCCGCGCGAGCTCGGAACGCTGCTGATCCAGGCAGAGATCGAGCTCTTCGGCAAGAGCGTCAAGCAAGGTTGCCGCCCGCTCCTTCGCCGCGAGAACTGTCGCCAACTGCTGCCGGCGGTCCTGCAGGCTCTTTTGACCGTCACCAATCGCTGCCCACATATCGCGGATTGACTGACGAAGCATCTCCCGCGGTGCTTCGATGCGATCAAGCACCGCATGTGCGTCAGCACGCAGCAGACGGCTAAGACGTTGGGCAAGAGGCATGGGAATCTCCTGTTGGCCGTTTAGGTAGCCTGCAGCTTAGGGTCGCGGTGAGATCCGAATAAGGCCGGCTTTGGTAAATTCAGGGCGGCAGAAATTTACAAAAACGTTACCTGCCATCGCGGCAGGCACCCGTAGTCGCTGGTAGTCTTTTGGACATGAGTAAGAAGGCCCGCATCCTTATCGTCGAGGACGAGGCAGCGATCCGTGATGGCCTGATCGACGTGCTGGTATTCCACGGCTACGAGGTTGAGTCCACCGGAGACGGTCGTGAAGGCCTGTCGTTGGCGAAGAACGGTCAGTTCGACCTGATACTGCTCGACATCATGCTGCCGGGCATCGATGGCTACGAGATTTGCAACCAGGTTCGCGATCTCGATCCGGAACAGCCCATCGTCATGCTGACGGCGCGAACGAGTGACGACGAGATCATTGAAGGCTTGAGACTTGGCGCCGATGACTACGTCGGGAAGCCGTTCTCGGTTCAGCAGCTCGTGCTGCGTATTGAAGCGGTACTGCGAAGAAGTCGTCGACTTGCGGCTGCAAAACAGGTTCTCGAACTCGACGGCGTTAGCATCGATCTTGAGAACCTTTCGGGCATACGAGACGGCAGTGACCTGCAGTTCACACGCCGCGAGATTGACGTGCTTCGTTACCTCGCCGGAAACAGCGAACGTCCCGTATCGCGCGAGGAGCTACTCGAAAAGGTCTGGGGTTACGCGCCTGAGCTTGAGCTGGAAACGCGCACGGTCGACATCCACATCGCCAAGATACGCCGCAAGATCGAGACCGACTCATCGACCCCGGCTCACCTGATTACCGTGCGCGGCGCCGGGTATCGGCTCGTCATCGAGACCTGAAGTCATGGCGCTCGGATTCGGCAATCTCACGGAGACACGGCTGAAGCTGCTACTTGGCCTGCTTTTCGTCGGCCTTGCCGTGCCGGCCTCATTGCTCGTTCTGCAGGCGCTCAGGCAGTCGGAGTTCGAGACCTTTTATCGCTATCGTTGGGACGCTGCAGCGTTTTCACAGACCCTGGACTCACGCCTCGGAGAGGCCGTAAGAGACCTTGAGCAGCGAGACATCGACGAGTACAGCTTTTTCGTCGCAGGGAGCGATCGGCGATCGCCGCTCTCGGCGCTTGAACTCAGCGGATCACTGCCAGGAACCCTTGGCTACTTCCGGCTCCTGCCCGACGGGCGGTTGACCTCGCCGCTGTTGCCAGACACGCCCGAAGATCGAAGTCGGGCTGGCCTGAACGCCGAGGACTACAGCCTGCGCAGCGTCCGGTTCCTCGAAATACAGCGGGCGTTTCAGTCCAGCCGGTTCTCCCGCTCGGTCTCGCTGGGAGAGCGATTCGCGCCTGCCTCCGGTACCGCAGCGCCTCCTGCAGGCCCGGCGGATTTCACCAGCATTCGAGAACGGCAGGCTCCTGCGCGTGCAGCTCGCCGCGAAGCCGAGGTCTCTGCCGACGTTATCGCCGACCTTATGACGCAAGACAGTCCCGCCAGCGCCGCTATTGAAGGCCTTACGTCGAGCAACGCTGACCAGGCATCGGCGCTCACCGCCGAGCAGTCACTGGGCAAGCTTTCCGATCTCGATCTCGATGAATCGCTGCAACAGAAAGGCGAGCAGCGGCTTGCTGAAGAAAACCGCCTGAAACCGATGGCTGACAGCCTTTCAAACGTGTCTGCTCCGGCACTCGAGGAAGCTTCGCTTGAAGTTGCCGAGCGTTCCGCATCACTCGCAGCGGCTGCCGCCGTCGAGACCTTTGCCACCGATAATGAGCCCATCCGCTTCGGCCTGCTCGGACCCAATAGAGCGGCACTGGTGCGTAACGTCTGGATCGGAGACGAGCGCCACGTCGTCGGCATTCTGCTCGATCTCGACGCTTTTTTGGATACCGGCATCGTCGCAGCCTTCGAGCGCTCATCGCTGTACGCGGTATCCAGTCTGGCGATCGCCATCGAGGAAGACATCTTGAGAATATCGGGCAATGTCGTTGCCGACCAATATCCGTCGGCGGTGGGATCTTTGAGCGGCAGCTTGTTATACACCGGACAACTGACAGTGCCTCTCGATGCGCTGAAGCTGGTTTTTTCGGTGACCGAACTGCCGGCAAGTCCTGCCACCGCGCTGGTTGTCTGGACCTCGGCAGCGCTGGCGATCGTGCTAGGCGTCGGCTTTGTCGCGCTCTACCGGCTCGGCAGCACGCAGATACGTCTGGCGCGCCAGCAGCAGGACTTCGTTGCGGCTGTCAGTCATGAGCTGAAGACGCCGCTGACATCGATCCGCATGTACGGTGAGATGCTGCAGTCCGGCTGGGTCGACGAAGAAAAACGCCAGAGCTACTACGCCTATATTCACGAAGAATCCGAACGACTGTCGAGGCTGATCGACAACGTACTTCAGTTGGCTCGAATCTCGCGGCAAGGCGTGAAGTTCGATCTAGAAACTGTCGCCGTCGCCGAACTCGCAGACCTGTCGCGCTCGAAGCTGCAGGAGCCGGCCTCCCGCGCCGGCGTCGATCTCGTGATGACGACAGACGACAGCGTCGCCGGGAAATCGGTGATTGTTGATAAGGACTGCTTTCTGCAGATCGCCATCAACCTGATCGATAACGCGCTAAAGTTCGCAAAGGGTAGCGACCCGGCGCGCATCGAATACCGCTTTTCCGAGCAGGGAGACGGCTTGCTTTGCCTTTCGATTCGGGATTACGGCCCCGGCATCCCGCGCAGCCAGCTGAAGCGAATCTTCGAGCTGTTCTACCGCCCGAATTCCGAGCTGACCCGCGAGACCGTCGGCACCGGGATCGGCCTTGCCATCGTCAGTACCCTGGCACAGGGCATGGGTGGTGAAGTCAACGCGCGCAATCGCGATCCTGGCGCAGAGTTCCAGGTGACATTCAGACTCGCCGCCGAATCAGATCAGGCAGCCCGTCCCGATTGAGCCGGTCGAAGCGCCGCGCCTTCGGCGTGCGCGACGATGGCGTTGCCGAGAATCGGAACCAGTCCGGAGGGCAAATCGTGCCCCATACCTTCGATCAGCCGGAGCGTCGCGCCGGGAATGCACTCTGCGGTGCGCTTGCCGCATTCAACGGGCACCAGCGGGTCATCGGTGCCATGTATCACGAGGGTGGGCAGGTCCAGCTCTCCAAGGTCTTCTCCCCGACCCTCTTCCGCGATGATGGCGAGCGTCTGACGATCGCGGCCCGCGGGCGGCATGCCGGCCGCCAGGATGCGGTCAATGAAAGCCTCAATTTCCTCATCGGTATGCGGGAAGGCCGGGCTTCCGATGCGCTTCCAGAAGTTACGCAGGTGCTCCCGCCGTTGTCGCGGTGTCATCGCCTGCCCGCCTTTGGCCAGGAACCATTGCAGTCCCAATGACGGCTGCGGCAGGTTTCGATCGTTAGTCGTGGACATGACCGAGGTGAGACTCCCCAGGCGCCCGGGCGCCGCCAGCGCGACCCGCTGTGCAATCATGCCCCCCATCGAGAAGCCGACGATGTGCGGAGCTTCAAGCCCCAGTAAGTCGATCAACGCCAGCGCGTCTTCGGCCATGTCGTGCAGCCGGTACGGCGCCTGCACGGGGATGCGCATCATCCGTCTGACGGCAGACTGGAGAACCGTCACATCGCGCATGCCGTTGAGACACTCGGAGCGGCCAACGTCTCGGTTATCGAACGTGACGACGGCGAATCCGCCGGCCGTCAGCCGCTCTATAAACGCGGGCGGCCAGGCCGCAGAGGGCATGCCGAGGCCCTGAATCAGGACGATCGTCTGCCCTGCCGGATCGCCGTGCACGTCCCAGGCGATCTCGACGCCGTTCAGTCGACTGACAGGCATTTGCTCGTTACCGGGTAGCGCCGATGTCGATGATGATGTTCCAGAGGAATCGAACCATTTCCTGCAGCGACTCCTCGGCGATCCGCTCATCGTCACTGTGCGCGCCAAAGCGGCTGTTGATCTCCTCCAGCGTGCGCGCCGGGCCGATGCCGTAGGACGGCGTTCCTTTGGCTCGCAACTGCGCCATGTCCGTGGCACCGGTCGCCATCACCGGCAAAGTTGT
The DNA here is from genome assembly GCA_964522355.1 of uncultured Woeseiaceae bacterium. Lineage (GTDB taxonomy): Bacteria > Pseudomonadota > Gammaproteobacteria > Steroidobacterales > Woeseiaceae > JBFGFX01. The sequence goes on from CAZFVT010000058.1 coordinate 5,893, forward strand.
CGAACCCGGATAAAGCCTCGTTGCGACGCCTTCAATGACTTCGAACATCTCATTGTCGATGCCCGATGGCGGCGCAGCCGGCCGATAGATTTCCTCGGGCACGATCTCCACGGCCGGATTATCGATGACTTCGGCGAGCTTCTGATAGAAGCCTTCAACGTCTTCGCCCGGCATCATGCGAATGTCGAGCACGGCACTTGCCTCGGACGGGATCACGTTCTTGCGGAAACCCGCATCGATGATGGTGGGTACGACCGACGTACGCAGCGACGAGTAGTGATGCGGATCATTCTCGCGGAACCACGCGTCAATGTCTGCCTGGCGCTCGGGATTGGCAACGTTGGCGTAGCGCGTCGCGGTTTCGCCGTCGCTGATCGTCGCCATGCGTTCGAAGTAGGCGCTGGTCGTCTGGTTGAAGCTGATCGGCGTGTTCCACGACCCGGCACGGGCAACGGCCTCGGCGATCATGTGCACCGCATTGTCAATACGCGGCCGCGATCCGTGACCCGCGGTACCACGAGCGATCAGAGTCGCTCGCCGGGGCATCTTCTCGGTCGTTTGAATGTCCACGGTGTGGACCTGACCGCCCAGCACCTTCATGCCGCCGCCTTCGGCGAGTGCGAACTCGGCTTCAATCACATCCCAGTGCTCGGCGACCATGAAGTTGATACCCACATGCGGCGTACCTTCTTCACCGGACTCGGCAAGGAAAATGATGTCGCGGTCCATTTCGACCTCCAGGCGATTAAGAAGCAACATGACCAGCAGACCGGCCGTTACGTTGTCCTTGTCATCCAAGGTGCCGCGGCCCCAGATGTAGCCGTCCTTGCGTAGCCCGGAGAATGGCGGTTCCGTCCACTTGTCGGCCTGCACACCGACGACGTCGGTGTGACCCATGATCAGGATCGGGCGCTTGGAGCCGTTGCCCTTGTATCGTGCCACGAGGTTGGCGCGATCAGGATCCAGGGCGTACATCTCGGAGTCGATGCCCTCACTGTCGAGGACGCGCTCGAGATAGCGGGCAACTTCGGTCTCGTTCCCGGGCGGGTTGGATGAGTCGATTTTCACCAGCTCGACCAGGTGATTAATCGCCTCGTCACCGATGGCGTCCCAGTCGATCAGAAAACGGTCCTGGGCGATTGCCGGGATCGGCGCCAGCGCCGTGAGAGCAATCGCCAGTTTGAAGGAAAATCTTGTCATCTCTAAAGCCTCTTTCGCGATCAGGTGTGCCGGCCTGCTGGCCGACAGCCCGCATGATCTCACGTTATCGGCAGGTTGACCTCCTTTGAGGACTAGCGCGATCACGATCAGTTTCGGTTCCTGTGGCTCAGCCGACAGAGTCGTGCCTACCGCCAGCAGCGCGCCGGATGTAACAATTTGTCACAGTTTCCGCGGATTGCATGTATTTGCCACTTTGAAACGATGCGTGTCGGTACACTCCGCGCATGAAAATTCCCCACTCCTTTATTACCGCGACAGCGCTTGCGGCTGTCAGCCTGTCCGGGTGTAACGACGCAGACACGCCTGACCGCGCCCGGACCGCCGCCGAAGTCCCGGTGATCGTCGAATCCCTGCAGTTTGAACCTTTTCGAACGCGGCTGGAGGCTGTTGGTACCTCAAGAGCATTGCAGTCGGTCGAGCTCTATCCGGCCACAGCCGGCGACGTCGTGGCCGTCTACTTCGAGCCGGGCGCGGCGGTTGGTGCCGGAGACGTCCTCGTCGAGCTCGACAGCCGCGAAGAACGACTGGCCCTCGAGCTGGCGACGGTACAACTCGACAACGCCGAGCGCCTGTACGACCGCTATCAGCGTTCATCGAGCAGCGGTGCCGTCCTGCCGACCGTGCTCGATGAGGCGGAAACTGCCGTAGCGTCAGCCAGGATCGAACTCGAACGCGCGCGCGTCGCGCTGGACGATCGAACCATCAGGGCCCCGTTCGACGGCTTCGTGGGAGTGACCGAGGTGGACCCGGGCGACCGGATAAACACCGACACCCTGGTAACGACCCTGGACAATCGTTCGTCGATCCTCGTCAGCTTTGACGCTCCCGAAACGTTTGTCAGCACGCTCCTGCCCGGCGCCAGCGTCGATCTCCAGACCTGGACGGCGCGACGAGCGTCCGCCTACGGGGAAATCGTCGACATTGGCAGCCGCATCGACCCGCAAAACCGCACATTCACCGTTCGCGCTCGCGTCGACAACGCCGACGACCGGTTTCGGCCCGGCATGAGCTTTCGCGTGATCGCCGACATTGAGGGCGACAGCTACCCCGTCATTAACGAGACAGGCCTGCAGTGGGGCGCCGACGGAGCCTACATCTGGGCGGTCCGTAACGAGCAAGCCGCGCGCGTCCCGGTGGAGATCATCCAGCGCCGGGAAGGTCGGGTGCTGATTGACGGCGACATCGAACTGGGCACCGTCGTCGTCGTGGAAGGCATCCAGCGAATGCGTGACGGCATCGATCTCTCCTACGAGAACGCCCAGCTCGCCTCAGAGCGCGACCGCGCCGAAGATCGTCAAGACGGCCGTTCGGCCGGATCCGACTAGGTTGGCCAACGTGACGCAAGAGGAGACGCCGCAAGACGCCGATCGCCCCGTCATCGATGCAGCCAATGACCTGCCGAGCACGAGCGTTCGACGCCCGGTTCTCGCGCTGGTACTCAACCTGCTGATTGTCATAGCCGGCATTGCTGCGATCCTCGCGGTCGAAGTTCGCGAACTCCCGGACGTCGATCGACCGATCGTAACCGTTCGCGTTTCCTACCCTGGCGCGTCGCCGCAAACCATGGACGCCGAGGTCATGAGCCTTCTTGAAGGTGCCGTGGCGCGCGTCTCGGGCATCCAGAGCATTCGCGCCGGCTCGGAAGAAAACTCAGGCCGGCTGCGTGTTGAATTCACGCCGGGATCCGACCTCGATACCTCGGCGGCCGACGTCCGCGAAGCCGTCAATCAGATTCTGCGCGACCTGCCGGAGCGCGTAGAACAGGTGACCGTCGTCAAGGCGGATGATGACTCAGACCCGACCGTTAACCTCGCCGTTCGCAGTGACGTACTCAGCGAAGAGGCCCTCACGCGCGTCGTAGAGAAAGAAGTCATCCCGATGCTGATTTCCATCGACGGGGTCGCTGACGTCCAGATCTCCGGAAACCGCCAGCGGGTGCTGCACGTCGTTGCCGACCCGCTGCGGCTGACGAGTTTCGGCCTGTCGGTCAGCGACGTTGCGGCCGCGTTGCTCAACGCTCCGTTTGACGTGCCCGCTGGCAGCTTTCGTTCGCGCGACCAGGAGCTGATCGTTCGCGCTGACGCCAGCGTCATTGATGCCGACCAGGTTGCCGACATCACCTTGCGCGACAGCGTACGCATCGGCGACGTCGCCAACGTTTACTTCGGCCCCGAGAATGCCACGTCACTTACCCGCCTCAACGGCCTGCCCGTTATCGGTCTGGGCGTCATTCGCCAGGCCCGATCCAATACGATCCAGATTTCCAATGGCGTGCAGACGGCAGTTGAGCGCATCAATGCTCGTTTCGACGAGCTTGAACTCACGATTACTGATGACCAGGCCACGTTCATTCGCAGCTCGGTGTCCGAAGTCCTGCTGACCCTCGGCCTGACGATAGCGATTGTGATTGCCACAATCTGGCTGTTCACCGGCAGTGCCAGCGCAACCCTGATCCCGAGCGTCACCATTCCGGTCGCTCTTATCGGCACAGTCGCCTGCATCTGGCTGTTCGGGTTTTCGGTGAATATCCTCACCTTGCTGGCGCTGGTACTGGCCACCGGACTGGTGGTCGACGATGCCATCGTCGTACTGGAAAACATCCAACGCCGCCGTTCCCAGGGCATGGGATCACGAGCCGCCGCCGTACTCGGAACCCGCCAGGTGTTTTTCGCCGTGGTAACGACCAGCCTGGTGCTGGTTTCGGTGTTTGTGCCGATCTCCTTTCTGCCGAGTACCGCAGGTCGATTGTTCCGCGAGTTCGGCGTGGTCCTGGCCGGTGCCGTCGTCATCTCGAGCTTTGTCGCCCTGTCGCTGGTTCCGGCGATTGCCGCGCGACTGATCGAGCGCCAGGACGGTGCCCGATCGACATCCCGCCTTGACCGAGTCGGTGCAGCGCTGCTCGCGCGGTATCGTCAATCACTGGCCTCGGTCCTCGATCGGCCATGGCTCACGGTAGCCGCCAGCATCGGCTTCGCGGCTCTTGCCGTGGTGGCCTATGTCGAGCTCGACCAGGAGTTGGTTCCTCCGGAGGACCGCGGAGTCCTGAGCATCTGGGCCAGCGGGCCGGACGGCGTGGGCCTGAATTACATGGACCGGCAGACGGACAGCATGGAGGCACTGCTCGAACCATTGCTCGAGTCCGGGGAAGCGCGCGCCATGTTCACGGTTGTTGGCACCTGGGATCCGAATCGCAGCCGCATCAACCTGCCGCTTGCCGATTGGGCGGACCGCGAACGTTCGCAGCAGGAAATCGCCGGCTCGCTGCGCCAGCAGCTCGCCGGTCTGCCGGGTGTGCGAGCCAATGCCTATGGTGGCAACAGCCTGAACCTTCGACAGGCAGGCAGCGGCATGACCGTGGCGCTGCTCGGCAATAATCACGATGAGATATTTCTCGCCGCGCAGCGTTTCGCTCGCGAGCTCGAAGGCCGTTACCCGGCGCTGACCCGGCCCGACATCGGCTACAACCCGACGCAGCCGCAGCTTACCGTCGACATCGACCGACGTCGGGCCTCCGATCTCGGTGTCGATCTGCAAAACCTGTCTGCCACGCTTCGCGCCATGATCGACGGCGACGAGCTGATCGATCTGAACATCGACGATGAGGCCGTGCCAATACTCCTCGAATCCTCGAGCGGCACCATCAACGATCCCTCAGATCTCGTTAACCTGTACGTCAGCACGGACAGTGGCCAGCTCGTGCCGCTGTCGAGCGTCGTGTCCATTCGCGAACAGGGCGTCGCCGCGGAGCTCAATCGCCTGTCTCAGAGTCGCGCCATCGAAATCGACATCGAGCGCGACGATGCTTACCCGCTGGCGTCTGCCATCAAGGACCTCGATCAGCTGGCCGAAGAAGTCCTGCCGGATGGCATTTCAATGATTCATCTCGGCCAGGCCGCCGCCCTGGAAGAGACGTCCCGTGACGTGGCCACCACCTACGCGATTGCGCTGATCGTCGTGTTCCTGGTCCTGTGTGCCCAGTTCGAAGGCTTCACGAGCGCGCTTGTCGTTACCCTGCTGGTACCTTTCGGGGTCGCCGCCGCCATTGTCGCTCTCTGGCTTACAGGAACGTCTCTCAACATCTATTCCCAGATCGGACTGGTGCTGCTGATCGGACTGATGGCCAAGAACAGCGTGCTGCTTGTCGAGTTTGCCGATCAGCTGCGGGACCGCGGCTACGAGCTCCGCGACGCGATTGAACAGGGAGCCGCCGTCAGGCTGCGACCGGTCGCGATGACGATGGTCTCGACCGTGCTCGGCGGGCTGCCGCTGATTCTCGCTTCCGGCGCCGGCGCCGAGGCAAGAACCTCGATCGGCTGGGTGGTCTTCGGTGGCCTCGGCCTGGCGGGTCTGTTCACGCTTTACCTGACGCCCGCTCTATTTGTGCTCCTGGGACGATTCTCGACGGCACGTGCCGAAGAAGCGCAGCGGCTGGACGATGAGCTGCGGGTCGCCGGGCTTATTGGCGATCAGGTCTAGGGCGATCGGGTCTAGTGGTAATCCGAAGGCATACCTATGCCGCGGAGCCGCGTATGATTGCCGCCTTGACGTTGGCTCGCTGACGACCGGCTTAGACAACGTGCCTGAAGACGGCATGAGTGGACGAGGTATGACAGGGAATATTTTGGTGCTTGGCGGCGGCGCCGGCGGATTGGAGCTGGTGGTGCAGCTCGCGCGCAAGTACAAGCGCAACGACAGCGTTACCGTCACCTTGGTGGACAAGAATCCGACGCACATCTGGAAGCCTTTGTTCCACGAGGTCGCCACCGGATCGATGGACAGCAGCCACGACGAAACCAGCTACCGCATGCTGTCGCGGAAATACCGATTCCGTTTCGTCCTCGGCGAAGCGATCGCGATCGACACGAACGCAAAAACGGTAACGCTTTCAGCCATGAACGATGAGTACGGCAAGGTGCTGACGCCGGGCCGTGACCTGCCTTACGACCAGCTCGCCATCGCCGTCGGCAGCCTCAGTAATGACTTTGGCATTGCCGGCGTGCGTGAGTTTGCCAAGCAGCTCGATTCGCGGGAACAGGCTGAAAAATTCCGCCGCAACTTCGCCGCCCTGCTGCAGCGCGCCAACGCTGACGAGAACAAGGACTCCCTGATGTCCGTTGCCATCGTCGGCGGCGGCGCGACCGGTGTCGAGCTAGCCGCCGACATGCACAACGTCGTCAGTCGGCTGCGCGAGTATGGTTTCGAGCAGCTATCGCAGAAGCGACTCAGCGTCAGTATCGTTGAAGCCGCACCAGAGCTGCTGCCCAGACTGCCGGAACGAATCGGCGTATCGGTACACCGGGAACTCGAACGCATCGGCGTCAAGGTATTCACCAGCACGCGCGTCGCTCGAGTTGAGGCCGACGCGGTCGTAACCAGCGACGAGGAGCGCATTCCAGCGGACCTGAGCGTCTGGGCCGCCGGCGTACGAGCGCCGGGCTGGCTGTCCGAATGCGGCCTGCCAACCGATCACCTCGGCCGCATCCAGGTGAATCCTGACCTGAGCGTCAAAG
>CAZFVT010000059.1:0-12512 GCA_964522355.1 uncultured Woeseiaceae bacterium
GGCACCGACATCCGACATCCACGTCGAGTTGAATTCGATTCGGGTCAGTTCGGGGTCAAGGATCTTGTAGATCTGGGTCTGGTAGGTCTTGGCGTTCTCGGCGATTTCCTCATTGCTGAGCGCCGGACGCGTGCTGTTCTTGCCACTCGGGTCGCCAATCATGCCGGTGAAATCACCAATCAGGAACACGACCTCATGCCCGAACTGCTGGAACTGGCGCATCTTGTTAATGAGCACCGTATGGCCGACATGAAGATCGGGCGCCGTTGGATCGAATCCCGCCTTCACTATCAGCTTGTTTTTTTCCGAGAGGCGCTCTTTAAGGCCGCCGTCCGGCAGGATTTCCTCAACGCCGCGGCCGAGTTCAGCGAGTTGTTGATCAAGATCAGTCATGGCTTGCTTGCGGGTTCTAGAGTGTCTGGCGCTATCGCGCGGTCGTTCGGGCGGGAAGAGTAGCACTAGCCGGGCCACGACGACCGGTTTTTTAGCCTGCGAGTGTGGGCTTTCCGGCCCACACTCCGCAGATCCGGCCGATTACGGTCCGCAGGCTCGCTACCGACCCTTGATGAAAGCGCTGTGACCATTCGCGCGCGGCTGAAAACCGGTCGAGCGCTGGCGCGAACAAGTTTCTTTAACAGCCTGAGATATAACAGTTTTCTTTGACCGAACATAAGACTCGCGGTAGAGTAGCGGCGATCGAGGGAGGGAGACCCAAGCGGTGCCGCGCCGAGCCAGTCCGTTACTGCACGACTATAAATCCAGACCCGCTCCGCGGCGCCAAAAACACGAACCGTTCCGCTGGTTTGTCGCCGGCCTCGGCGTGCCCCTTTTGCTGACCGCGATTTTCGTCGGCCTGAGCGATGACGACGATGCGCCGGCGGTCGAGCCGGTCGCAGTCGTAGCGTCCCCGCCCGCTCCCGAGCAGCCGCTAACGCTTGCTCCTTCGGGCGAGACGGACGCATCGCTGAGCTCCGCCACTCCTGGCGTCGTCGAGCAGACCGCTGATATGGAAGCGGTTGTCTTCACAAAGACAGATTCCGAGGAGGCCACCAAGGATGCCTTCCGCGCTTTCCATCCGCCGCTCATCAATCCTGCCGAACAGGCCGACCTCATCACCGTCACGATCAAACGCGGCGACACTATGGATCGGGTATTCCGCAGAAACGGCCTGGACGTCGGCGACCTGACGCAGATCGCCAGCCTGCCAGAAGCGGGCGACTACCTGCGCAAGCTGCGGCCCGGTGACGAAGTCGCGATCAGCCATATCGACGGCAACGTCGTTCGACTCTACCGTGATCTCGAGTTGACGAGCGCTCTGGACGTCACCCGTGTCGCCGACGGTTTCGTGGCGCGACTGATCGATCGGCCCGTCGAGGTTCGTCGCGAAATTGCCTACGGAAGAATCGAGAACTCACTATTCGAGAGTGCAGCAACCGCCGGGTTGTCAGATAGCCTGATCATGAATCTCGCGGGGATTTTTGCCTGGGACGTGGACTTCGTTCTCGACATCCGCACCGACGACAACTACTACATTATTTACGAAGAGCTCTGGCAGGACGGGGAGTACGTCGGCGACGGCGAGATCGTTGCGGCCGAGTTCAACAACGACGGCAGGAGCTATCAGGCCGTGCGCTTTGTCGACAAGACCGGCAGTTCGGATTACTTCACGCCGGAAGGCGCCAGCGTTCGCAAGGCCTTTGTCCGTGCCCCGGTCGACTTCTCGCGAATCAGCTCCGGCTTTAATCCCCGTCGCCGGCATCCCATTCTGAACACGATTCGTGCTCACCGCGGCGTTGACTATGCGGCGCCCAGGGGCACGCCGGTCAAGGCTGCCGGCGACGGCAAGGTCATCTTTCGCGGCGTCAAGGGCGGCTATGGGAACACGGTGATCCTGCAGCACGGCGGCAACATCACGACGCTTTATGCCCACCTCAATGCCTTCGATCGCAAGGCCGGCATCAGCAAGCGGGTCAAGCAGGGCCAGACGATTGGTTACGTGGGTGCGACCGGCCTGGCCACCGCCCCACACCTGCACTACGAATACCGACTCAACGGCGTGCACAGAAACCCGCGCACGGTTGAACTGCCGCAGGCGGCACCCATCAAGTCGGAGTACATGCAGGAGTTCCTCGCCGCATCGGCGCCTATCCTCGAGGAACTCCAGCAGTTCAAGCAGACGCGGGTCGCGTCAATCTCGACGGACTAGACGGTGCGGCCAGCCAGCGCCGACAGGCTCTTTATCGGCCTAATCTCGGGCACGAGCATGGACGGTATTGATGCGGCGCTGGTAAAACTGGGCGAACGCCGGTGCACGGTCATGCAGACGCTCGCAAGTCCGTATCCGGACGAGCTTCGAGAGACGCTCATACGATTCAGCCAGGCGCCCGGCGAGCTGTCGATTGACGATTTCGGTCAGCTTGACCGTGCGGTCGGTGAGGCCTTCCGCGACGCCGCGCTCGAGCTGCTGTCGCTGGCGAAGGTTGCTGCTAAAGACATTCAGGCCATTGGCAGCCACGGACAGACGCTTCGCCACCGCCCCGATGGTCGCTATCCGTTCACCCTGCAGATCGGCGACCCGAACGTCATCGCCAGCGGCACCGGCATTACCACCGTTGCAGACTTCCGCCGGCGAGACGTCGCGCTCGGCGGCGAAGGAGCGCCGCTGGCACCGGCCTTCCACCGCTGGCTGTTCGCTGAACCGGGACGCTCGAGGATCATCCTTAACCTCGGCGGTATCGCCAACGTGACCTTATTGCCGGCAGCCGATGAGCCGGTCATTGGCTTTGACACCGGACCGGCAAATTCCCTGATGGATGCCTGGATTCGCGAGGCGCGGGGCGAACGGTTTGATGCGGGCGGTGCCTGGGCGGCTTCAGGCACGGTCGACCATTCACTGCTGGAGGCGATGCTGGCGGATCCCTACTTTGCAGCACCGGCGCCGAAAAGCACCGGCTTCGAGTACTTCAACTTTGACTGGCTCAAGGCGCATCTCGACGCGAAGAAGGAACTGTCGGCCGCGGACGTTCAGGCGACCCTGCTCGAACTGACGGTGACCACGATCAGGGACGCCATCATTGACCACACGCCTGACCTGCAGGAAGTCCTGGTTTGCGGTGGCGGCGCCAGCAACGATGCGCTGATGGCAAGGCTCGCCAATTGCCTCGACCCGGTGTCGGTGTCTTCAACGGCGGCTGTGGGCCTGGATCCAGACTGGGTGGAAGCGGCCGCTTTTGCCTGGCTGGCCAGCCGGACGCTTGCGGGACAGGCAGGCAATCTGCCGTCAGTGACCGGCGCCAGCGAGGCGCAGGTATTGGGTGGAATCTACCCGGGGATCGCTAGCGATAGCTGAGCTCGTAGTCGATTGCCTTGAGATAGTCGATCTCGCGGTCCAGGTCAGCCACGGTTAAGGGGTTGTCATCCAGCCATCCCGGCGCGAACGTCAAGGTCAGCGACGACTTTCCGGGTTCAAAACGCACTTCCGGCAATGGCACCTGGCTGCGGTTTCGGTGCAGCAGGACCGCAAGCCGCAGGAGAATTGCCAGCCTGATGGCCTTCTTGCGCCAGGACGGAGGCAAATCGGCGTGTCGCGTCTGGTCAATGTGGCGCCGCTGCGAAGCAATCAGGAAAGCCAGCAGCGCCTGCTCGTTTCGCGGAAAGCCCGGCAGGTCTGCATGAAAGGCGACGTAGGCACCGTGCCGTTGAAAGCCCTCGTGGGTGATGTCCAGCCCGATCTCATGCAGCCGAGCCGCCCAGTCCAGCACCTTACTCGACAGACTCGACGTCAATGACCATCGATCCTCCGCCTGGGTGAGGAAACCGGCCGCCGTCTTTGCCACCCGTTCGGCCTGCTCGGCATCAACGTTGTATCGGCTTGCCAGCGCCCGAACGCTCCGCTCGCGAGCGTCTTCATGCTGCATCCGCCCCAGGTAGTCGTAGAGCAGCCCCTCACGAAGGGCGCCATCGGACGTGTGGATCCGGTCTATCCGCAGAACCTTCATGACCTCAACGAGAATCGCCAGGCCACCGGGCCAGACCTGCGCCCGGCTGTCAGACAGGCCGGGCTCGTTGAGCTCACTTACATGATCGAAGCCGGCAACCCTGTCGATCAGGGACTCCACGGCGTCGATGGTCAGCGCATCGTCGATGATGCCGAGCTCCCGTGCCACCGCCTCGGTCGCGCGAACCGTGCCGGAGGCGCCAATCGCTTCAACATCGGTTGCGCCGCGGAAGAAAGCCTTGACCGGGCGGAGCTTTAGCCGAATGGCGAGTCTGGCGGCTGCGAAATTCGCCGCCGAAATCCGGCCGTCGGGGAAATGCCGCTCGGTCATCACAACGCAACCCATGTGCAGACTTTCAAGCGCCTGGGGTCGCATGCCCTGGCCGAGTATCAGTTCGGTACTGCCGCCACCGATATCGATAGCAAGCCGCAGCCCTTCATAGGGCGGCGTGCTGTGCACAACGCCGTTGAAAATCAGGCGGGCCTCTTCGAGGCCGGAGATGACTTCTATCGGATGGCCGAGGGCTTGCTCTGCTTCCCGACAGAACGATTCGCTGTCTCGGGCACGCCGCAGGGTGCTGGTTCCGGCCGCCCGGACCTTCTCGGCATCCATGCCCTGGATGCGCTCGCCAAAACGCCTGAGGCAATCCAGCGCACGAATCCTGGCCGCTTCGGTGAGGTTGCCCGTACCGGCCAGCCCTTCGGACAGGCGGACGGTTTCCTTGAGGCGATCGATGATAGCGAGCTGCCCGTGACGGAGCTCGCCGACGATCATGTGAAAACTGTTGGAGCCGAGGTCGACGGCGGCAAGAACCTGTGCCGTGTCAGAACCGGCGGCGGTGGAGTCAGGCAGGTCGACGGGGTTGCTGTTACTCAGACTGCTCTTCCGACGGGTCGCGACGCTCTCGGAGGCTACCGGGAACGCCGCATCAATCTAGACCGAGAACGACGAACCGCAACCGCAGGTTGTTGCCGCATTCGGATTACGAATGACGAACTGAGCGCCCTGCAGGTCTTCCTTGTAGTCGATTTCTGCGCCCATCAGGTACTGAACGCTCATCGGGTCGATCACCAGGGTCACGCCACGATTCTCGACCTGGCTGTCGCCATCTTCGATCTGCTCGTCGAAGGTAAATCCGTACTGAAAACCGGAGCACCCACCACCTGAGATAAATACGCGAAGCTTCAGCTCCGGGTTGGCTTCCTCAGCAATGAGCTGCCCGACCTTGTCGGCGGCAGAGTCCGTGAACACGACCGGTGGCGGCGGTGCCGCAGGCGCTGGATTTGGCGACTGTGTTTCCATAGATACCTGGTGCTAACGCTATAAGGGTTACGACGAGATGCTGGCAATGGGCGTCGGCTGCTGTGGCTCCTCGCCGGACTCCCTTAGCAAAGGTACCTGACCTTCAGCCTGGTGGACAAGTTTGCCGTTGATTTCGGCGCCGATCGCCATCTCGATCAGGTTGTAGTACACGTTTCCTATGACCCTCGCGGTGGGGCCGAGTTCAACGCGCTCGCTGGCAACAACGTCGCCGCGAACGAGGCCGTGCAGTACGACATAAGGCACGGCGACGCCGCCCTCAACGGTACCGTTTTCGGAAATGCTAAGCGCCGAGTTGCTCTTGTAATCGGCCTTCACGCTGCCCTGCACCGTGCCGTCTACATGACAGTGACCTTCGAAAATGACGTCACCATTGATGGTCGAGTTGGACCCGACCAGCGTATCTACCTTGTTATGCGGAATATCTTTCTTGCGCCCAAACATGAAACTCTCCGATGTGTTTAGCCCTGCACCGTGTGCCAGGCGAATGTCTGCTCGACGCTATCCACTGATCGGGTGCGCGAGCGAATTTCTACGTTAAGCCGTTCCGGGGTAAACCCGTCAGGCAACACCAGGCTGCGATCGAACGACTGAAAATAGCGAAACTTGAAAGGCCAACTGGAATCCTGGTCGGCCGGGACGAGCTCCTCGAGACTGTAGGTTTTTGACTCGCCGTTCTCGGCGCCCTCGAGCGTCAGGCCAACATCACCCTGGACCGAGCTGCCGTTCTTCATTACCTGGATGAGCACCAGCCTTACGAGATACTCGCGCTCCTCGGCACCGCGACTGAGCTTGACGCCCTGAACCCGCAGGCCCCGCTCGCCGTCCTCTGGCGACATGATGCCGCGATAGAACTCGATTGCGTCGCGCTGCTCCTGGATTTTCTGCTGCAAGTCCACGAGATTCGCCTCGACCTGGTTGTAGGCCTCGCGTTCGATATCGCGATGGGTCCGCTGCAGCTCGATTTCCTCATTCAGGGAAATAATCTCCTGCTCCAGGTCGAATACCAGCGATTCGTAGTTGCGGGTATCCGTGCTGGCACGGACGACGCTGTAGCCACCCTGGATTCGACCCAGCTCGAAGAGCAGATAGCCGCCCGCCAGCAGGGCCAGCACGAATGCCGTGCGGACCAGCCAACTGGGGGTGCCACTGATGTTTGCGGGTGATCGGGAGCCCAAGAAACCATCCCAAAATTTCGGAAACGACGTTATGGTACGCGCTGCATTACGTAAACAACAGTGCAGCAGGTCACGGAACCGGGCAGAAGTCGGGCGCCGGCAAGGCTGCCGGGTGACTCGATCCGAGCCGCCCGCAGGGAGACTCAAGAAATGGCTTATTATTTATGGTTCAAGGGCTTACATCTGGCCTTCATGGTCACCTGGTTCGCTGGTCTGTTCTACCTGCCGCGCCTGTTTATCTACCACGCTGAGGCCAGCGACAGCCCGTCGCGCGATCGCTTTGTCGTTATGGAACGGCGGCTGTTCGCCATCATGACCATCGGCGCCGTACTGACGCTGATCTTCGGGCTGATCCTCGTGTGGCTCAACCCGGGGTTGTTCAAGGCAGGCTGGTTTCACGCGAAACTGACCTTGCTACTGGGACTGGTCGCCTTTCACGTCAGCTGCCGGAGCTGGATGCGCAAGCTTGCCGAGGGTTACCAGAGCGGCGAAACGAAGGGCCTGCGCTGGTACAACGAGATCCCGGTGTTCTTCCTGCTGACGATTATTCTTCTGGCGACTGCGAAGCCCTTCTAGCGCGCGCGATATCCTTGTCGAACACCGCCTTCCAGCGCTGCGGCCACCAGCGCGGTCGCGGCGGCAGCCCCTCCGGATAGAGGTGCGGACCCAGTTCATGAAGCGCGCGCGCGTAGACTCGCCGCTTGAAGTAAATCACCTCGTTGACGGGCTTCCAGAAGTCGACCCAGCGCCAGCGGTCGAACTCGGGTGTGTCCGCGAGATCAAGGCGCAGCGCATCGTCGTCATCCAGCATGCGCAAAATAAACCAGCGCTGCTTTTGTCCTATGCAAAGCGGCTTGCTGCCGCGGCGAACGAATCGATCCGGCAGCCGATAGCGCAGCCAGTCGTCGGTGACGCCTAGGATCCGCACATGCTGGCTGGTCAGCCCGATTTCTTCCTCGAGCTCGCGGAACATCGCTTCCTCTACGGTTTCACCGGGCTGCATGCCGCCCTGCGGAAACTGCCAGCCCCGATTGCCGATTCGGCCGCCCAGCAAGAGCTTGCCGGCGTCGTTGGCGAGTATGATGCCGACGTTGGCGCGGAAGCCTTCGGAATCTATCTGGTCGTTGCTCATAAAAAGTGGAACGGGAAAAGTCGCGTCGTTGGCCGGTATTGTTGCGTGAATGTTGGCAGAATGCGCTCCCTGCGCTCAACTTTCCTGGCCACTAACGTTCCCTGACGCGTGACTAAACCGCCCCGACTGATAGCCGCCCTGCTGGTCGCCGCCCTTCTGGCGATCCTTTTTGCGCTGCTTTCCGGCAGCGCCAAGGTCGATGCGGGTGAGGTCTGGCAGGTACTTACGGGCGGGGGCACCGGAGCGGTCCGCACGCTGGTGCTCGAGCTTCGACTGCCGCGCGCGCTTACGGCGTTTGGCGTCGGCGGGCTGCTGGCGATTGCCGGCGTCTTTATGCAGGTCCTGCTGCGCAACCCGTTGGCTGAGCCCTATATTCTTGGCACGTCGGGCGGCGCCGCCGTCGCAGCGCTTAGCGGTATGCTGCTGGGCTGGGGCGCCGCATGGATTGATGTTGCCGCGTTTGCCGGCGCGCTCGGGTCCGCGCTCCTCGTGTTCTCCATCGCCACCGGCAGCGGATCGTGGACACCGAATCGTCTTTTGCTGACGGGCGTGGTGCTGGCGGCAGGCTTTAGCGCCATCACCACCCTGCTGCTGGCTCTGAGCCCGGACACACAGCTCCGCGGGATGCTGTTCTGGCTTATGGGCGACCTGAGCTTCGCCTACGCGCCCGGCAAGCTGCTGTTGCTCATGGGGGTCATTGCCTTCGGCGGAACGCTAGGTGCGCGTCATCTCGACGTACTGGCCCGCGGCGAATTGCAGGCGACCATTCTTGGGCTGCCGGTCGCGGCCACGCGGCTGGCGCTGTTTTCGGTAACCGCGGTGGCCGTCGCGTTGACGGTGACGAGCGTCGGCGTCATCGGCTTTGTCGGCCTGGTCGTTCCCCACCTCGTGCGGCTCCTGACCGGCAGTGCCCACCGGGTCGTCATACCGGCCGCGGTGCTCGCCGGCGGCAGCCTGCTGGTCATTGCCGATACGGTTGCTCGCTCGATTATCGCGCCTCGACAGCTGCCCGTTGGCGCGATAACGGCAATGCTTGGAGTACCGCTGTTCCTGTTGCTGATGGCTCGAGGGGAACGCTCGCGCTTGGCCGCACGACCCGGACAGCTGGACCAATAAGAAAGGCTATTCGGCAGGTCGCCGGTAGCCGGCTCGCTCAATAAGTCGCAGCGCATCCTCATAAACGAAGGCCGCGTCCGTCGGCGTTGCAACGACGGACAGCGCATCGCGCGCCGCCTGCAATTCTGCCGCCGGCTCGAGACTCGAGATTGCCGGATACTCGTTGCCCTCAGCATGAAGCGCACGCTGGCCGGCGGCGCCAAGCAGCCATTGAACAAGCGCGCGGGCGCCTTCCGGATCACGCGCGTGGCGGGTAACGCCGGCAATAGTCGGGTGCAGCACCGCGCCGCCGGAATCCTGCCGAGGAAGAACGAAGCGTAGCGGCGAATCAGACCCGATGAGGCCAAGGGCATAAGCGGTGTCGCTGCCCAGAATGGCGGCATCGCAGCGCTTGGACATCAGGCCCTGAGCCACGGATGACGTGTCTTCGATCGGCACCGCGGCAGCATTCCTGCGCCAGCCGCGGACAGCGAGTTCAACGTCTCTGGGGCTGCCGTCACTTAGGAGGGCCGCGACCAGGGTTCGCTGCCTTTCGCTGTGCCCGCGGCGAAGGCAAAGGCGATCCTCAAACTGCTGTGAGGAAAGGTCAGCGTAGGCCAGTACAGCGTCCGGATCGATGGCGTCCCCAATGAGGATACCGTCGACGCTGTAGCCCAAGCCAAACCAGTATCCATCCGGATCAAGCGGTACCTGCGGATCCAGGTCTTCCGGTGTTTCGAGGCTTACCGGACGCAGAACGTCTTCGTCCAGGGCGCGGGCAATGACGCCGGTCCCCGAAGTCAGCAGCACATCCGGCGGTGGCTGATGCCGCTTCTCCGCCATGCTCGCGACCAGCTCATTCGCCGAATCAATCAGGAAATTGACCGTGATCCCGGTGCTCTCCCGATAGTCGTTCGCAACCGCAAGGGTGCGCGAATGTGAGAGGGATGAGTACACCACCAGTTCGCTGACCGCCTGGGGCGGTCCTGCCTCATCCGGCTCTCCGGCGCTGCAGGCGGTGAGAGCGACGAGGGCTAGCTGGGCCCATCGGCGAAAGCCGACGCGAATCGAAACGCAGCGATCCTGCTTACGCGCCGCCCGACGGCACCGGAGAGATGCCTCAGGCGCCATCACCGGATTCTCCGTCTGTTGCCGCAACGCGATTCCGACCCTCCGACTTCGCTCGATAAAGCGCGCCGTCAGCTCGTGCAATCAATGCCTGACCCATAGTTTCAAAGTCCGTTTCGTCGCTGCCCGGACGGCATGCCGCCACACCAATCGAAATCGTGACTTTGAGCGGCGGGCCATCCTCGTGAACAAAGCCTTCGGCAGCGACCGACAGGCGAATGCTCTCGGCGAGCTTTGCGGCCGCCGCGAGGTCCGTAGCGGGCAGGAGAATGACAAATTCCTCGCCACCATAGCGCGCGGCCACGTCCGTCGCGCGAATGCGTTTCGCAATTCTCGCCGTCAGGTCGCGCAGCACAGTGTCGCCGGCCGCGTGGCCGTAATCGTCATTGATGGCCTTGAAGTGATCGATGTCCAGCATCAGGCAGCTGAGAGATGCCGCGTCGCGCTTCGCCCTGGCCAGCTCTTCCTCCAGCCGGACAAGCAAATAGCGGCGGTTATACCAGCCGGTCAGGACGTCGGTGAACCCGCTGCGCCTGAGCCTTGCGCGGTTGACGGCATTCTCGATGGCAAAGGCTGCGATGTCGCCCAGCCGATCGAGAAAGTCCGTCGCCTGTTGCGGCTGGAAACGCTCAGCATCAGTGCTGGCGAAGTTGATCGCCGCAAACACGCGGTCGTTCTGTTTCAGAGGTATGAGAGCGACGCTGCCGGGATCGGCCGTGGTCGTAAACAAGCGGCCATGTTCTGCCTTCGAGTAGGGGCCCAGCCACGATGCGCTCAGATTCCGGTAGGCCGGTGAGATGCTGTCCAGGGTGTCGACGAGGCAAAGCCCGGGCGGCAGATGTTCGGTAAGACCGCCGGCCAGCAGCAGGTGTCGAATCTCGTGCTCCGGGTCTGCAACCGTTACCGAAACGGCATCGAGCCCATAGCTTTCGCACAGGCCCTCGAGCATCGCCCGAAACAACGACTCGAGATCGTCGGCTCGAAGCAGGCTGAGCTCCCGTGCCTGGGATTGTGCGAGGATTCGACTGTTTCGCTCCGCTTCCTCGGTCAGCCGCGCCAGTTCCTTGCGGGCGGCCTGAAGCTGGCGAGCAAGGCTTTGATCTCTGCTCATCGGCTCCCGTTCCTGCAGCGCTGATGATTGAGAGTTCTAACAGATTTGTCGCAACGCGTCCCGCCCCGCAGACAGCGCGGGCGGCCCTACCGTCGGCTGGCCAGGTACTCCTGGCCGCGCTCCATCATTTGCACGAAGTCTGCTTCGTTGTTGGAGGCAACCGTCTCACGAACGCGGTCCACAGCGGCACACATAGCATCCAGCGCATCCAGCCCGTACTCGTTCAGGCGTTGAATCTCGAAGTACAGATGCGGGTTGTCCTGCGCGACGGCTGCAGAGACGAGCAGCTGGGCGTCGAAAGTCGTTGACGACATCTTGGCCAGTTTCGGCGCAGCCTCGCCGCTTTCAGCCAGCGCGGTGAAGAAGGCGATGTTGAAGGCATGCGATAAGCCGAGGACGTAGGCGATCAGCCGATCGTGATCGTCAACGTCCATGTCCAGCATGTCCGCCATCGTCGCGGAGAAGAGCTCCCGGGCTTCATCAGTCGCCGCGGAATCACCGACGTCCACAAATATAATGTGTCGCCCCGACAGCAGGGCGGTGTCCGGACCGAACATGGGATGAATGGACGTCACCTTGCAGCCAGCCGTTTTGAGGGCGGCGAGGCCGCTCCTGAGCGGCGTCTTCAGCGAGCCGATGTCGAAGATCAGCGCGGTAGGCCGGAGGACAGCGAGCTCCTCCAGGATCCGGGCCGACACCGCCAGCGGCGTTGCGACCACGATAATGTCGTAATCAATGCCTGCCGCTCGCCATTGGGTATAGCGATTCTCTCCGGGCTCGACGTTGTTATCGGCAATGGTCGTGGCAAACCCCTGGGAGTTGAAGAAGTCGACAAACCACTTTCCCATCTTGCCGCCACCACCGATCACGAGGACACGCTTGCCACCTCCCTGCCCGGTGGCCGCAACGCGTGCGCGCTCCTGGCGCGTCAAAGATGAACGAATCAAAGCGCTCATGACGTGTTCCGCTAAATCCGGGTCGACGTTGAGACCGCTGGCGTGTTCACGCGCATGCCCAAGCACCTGCCGCTCCCGCTCAAAGTCACGCGTGCCCTTGCCGGTGTCAATCTTGTCGCGCCCGATTGCATTCACGACCCGTTGCCTCTCGGCAATGAGATCAATGATTTTCTCGTCAATGGCGGAGAGTTCTTCGCGAAGCTCTTTGAGGCTCATGGCAGTACTTTCAGGTTGGTTTTGATAAACAGACCGCTGTTTTACCGCATGTGTGCGGGCAACAGAAGCCCGTCCCGCCTCGCGCATCGCGCAACTGACAGAAGGCCGGAATTCATGCGAGTATCAGGCGTTGCACGACCGGCGACTTTTCCAGGGAGCATGCCAATGAAAACAAGAGCAGCGGTAGCGTGGGCGGCAGGACAGCCCCTCGAGATTGAAGAGCTGACGATTGCAGGCCCAAAGGCAGGCGAGGTGCTGCTGCGCAACGTCGCGACAGGCGTCTGTCACACCGATGCGTTTACCTTGTCCGGCGAAGATCCGGAGGGCATTTTTCCCGCCGTACTGGGTCACGAAGGTGGCGCCGTCGTGGAAGAAATC
>CAZFVT010000060.1:0-12508 GCA_964522355.1 uncultured Woeseiaceae bacterium
CGACTACGATGCCACCGGCAACGTCACGCTGACCGTCACGATGCGGCACGAACCCAGTGACGGTCTCCCCGACGTCCAGTACGCCGCGAACGTGCAGGTCGTCGACGTCACCGCCGTTACGGCGAACATGGCCTCGCCGACGGATGGGGTAACCCCGGACGTGCCTTTCCCGCTCACGCTGGCTGTTGAAAACCTCGCGCCTTCGAGCTGGGCAGGGCTGACGGCCGGTAACGTCGCGATCGCCTTCGACGTACCGGAGGGCCTTGTCGTTACCCCCACGGACCCGCGCTGCACAGGCACCGCTCGTATCAGCTGTAACCTCGGCGACCTGGACCCGGGAACATCGACCAACGTAACGCTGGGCGGCCTCGTGTCCCTTGCAGCCGCCGCCGAAGAGTCGAGTTTCGGCCTGCTCATCGACATCACCGACAACGGACCGAATCTCATTAGCGAGAACATCGCCAAGCTGAGTGTCGACGTCGCGGATCGCGACGAGGACGGCGTCGCCGATGCGCTCGATGCCTTCCCGGACGATCCGCGCTATACGGCCGACAGCGACGGCGATGGCCTCGCCGATGCCTGGGAGGAAATGTTCGGGCTCGATCCAGAAGTGGCCGACAACGTGGCCGCCGATGACGACGGCGACGGCGCCAGCCTGCTGGAGGAGTTCATCGCCTCACGATTCCCGTTCCGCGCTGACCGGGTCCGTATGACCGACGGCAACCAGCTGGAAATTCCCGACTACGATTTGCCCGACAATTTCGGCCTGTCCATGGCCGGTGGCGATCTGAATGATGACGGCCTTGCCGATCTTGTTATCGGCGCCTCCACCTACTTCCCACCCGCTCTCGGTCTCGAGGGCGAGGGCGCCGTGTTCATCGCTTATGGGACGGCGAACGGCGCGAGTCTTTCCCCGGAGTTCCTGCGGACCGGCCAGGACACGCCCTACGGTCAGTCCGTCGCTGTCGGTGACTGGGACGACAACGGCCTTCCTGACGTCGCGATCTCGGCACCCTCTACCATCTACATTCACTGGAACAACGGCGACATCCTTGAACGCCCCGATCTGGACATCGACCTGCCGTTCTTCCACAACCGGGTTGCGCTGTTCAGCGAAGACCTCGATGGCGACGGGATAGACGACCTGATCGTCAACCGGTTGTCCGGGGACACCTACATTGACTTCTACCCGTCGACGGACGGCGGGCTCGACGCCACGCCGCGGACGTTTATCCTGACCGGAAATCACTCTGCTCTGGACGTCGGTGACCTCGACGGCGATGGCCTGGCTGATCTCATTCTCGGCAATTCCGATGATCGATCGGTCCGCGCCTACCTCGGCGACGATAACGACTGGGCCACGGTGACCGCTCTGACGGAATCCTTCAGCCTGGCTTCGCCCGGCAACCAGGGACGCTACGGCTACGCACTCGACGCTGGCGATGTCACTGGTGATGGCATCGATGACCTGGTGGTTGGCGCCTATACCGGGGGCGGCTTCGTTTACCTCTATAACAGCGAAAGCGCCTACCTGAGTGATCCCGCGACGCCACCTCTACAGACCTTGTCTGGCGAGCCGGTGCAGGTGGTTACGGGTGAGTGCTGCGGCGACCAGTTCGGGGTGAGCCTGGCCGTCGCGCATCTCGACCGGGATCCATACATGGACCTCGTCGTCGGTGCCAACCGCGCCGGCGTTCAGGACGAAGGGCAGCTGCGAATCTTCCGCGGCAGCCCCGCAGGCTTCGTCGACGAGCAGGTGGTCAACGGTACGACGACCTTCGACCTGCTGGGGCATAACGTCATTATTCCGGGCGATGTCGATGGCGACGGCGTCAACGACATCGCAGGTAGTGCCAGTGACGTCACCACCGCGCAGAACCCGTCGCCGGACGGCGGCTACGTGCAAATGCTCTACCACCGCTATGTGGCGGCGATCGAGGGCGACGATGATGACGACGACGGCGTCGGCGCAGCGCTCGATAACTGCCCGGCGGCTCGCAATACCGATCAGGCCGATATCGATGGCGACGGCGCGGGCGATGCCTGCGACGACGATATTGACGGCGATGGTTTTGCCAATGATGTGGACAACTGCCCGATCATTGCTTCCAACGATCAAACGGACACCGACGGCGATCTCGACGGCGACCTCTGCGATGAGGACGACGACAACGACGCGGTTGCCGACGCGGACGACGCCTTCCCACTGAACCCGGCCTACAGCGCGGACAGTGACGGCGACGGCATGGCCGACGCCTGGGAAACGGAGAATGACCTGAACCCGATGGATGGCAGCGACGGCACGACCGATCTCGACGGCGACGGCCGAAACAATCGCGACGAGTTCCTGGCCGGCAGCGATGTTGCCGCGGACGACGTGGCACCGGTGGTAACCGCCCCGGCGGATGTTTCGGTGCCATCAACGGGTCCGCTGACGGTCGTCACCCTCGGCACGGCCAGCGCCATCGACGGGCTCGACGGTGCACTGACACCCGCCGCGACGAGGGGCAATCCATTCCGTCCGGGAGGCTACACGGTCGATTGGTCTGCCACGGACGCGGCCGGCAACACGGGCAGCGACTCTCAATCCGTCGAGGTTATTCCGCAGGTCGGTTTCCGGGGCGATACGCTTTACGCCGCGGAGGGATCACAGGTGATTGTGCCGCTGGCATTGAACGGCGACGCGGTCAGCTACCCGGTCACCGTGTCCTTCAGCGCTTCCGGCAGCGCGACGGTCGGCGAGGATTACCAGTTGGACCTGGCCCCAGTCGAGATCGATAGCGCCAACGTCGCGGGTATCGCCGTGACGCTGCTCGAAGACGCAGTCGTCGAGGACGAGGAAACGCTTGTGCTGACCCTGACCGAGCCAGAGGGTGCCGTGCTTTCGGCGGTCAGCCAGTTCACGATTCGTCTCAGCGACGGCAATCTGCCGCCGCTACCGGAGATCAGTATCGAACAGGACGGACAGCGTGCCACGACTGCTGCCCGGGACGGCGGCAGCATCACCGTTTCCGTCGCCGCCAATGACCCGAATCCGGGCGACGGCCACAGCTATGACTGGGGACAGAGCAACGGCTCTTTGCTGCCACCCAGTGGTGCGACAACCGACGTCTTCGTTATTGACCCGACGTTGCTGGCACCCGGTGTTTATCGACTGGCCGTGACGGTGACCGACAACGGCGCGCCGCAGGCGAGCGCAACGGCAGATCGCCTGCTCAGGATCGTCGAGGCACGTCCGGCTCTCTCGGACCTGGCGGACACCGATGGCGATGGCATCGATGACGCCTCCGAGGGTCTGCGCGACAGCAACGACAACGGCGTCAGTGATTATCTTGATCCGACGTTCGTCAGCCACAACCTGCTCTCGCGAACGGGTGGCAACGCGTTGCTACAGACTGGCGATGGCTACGTGTTATCGCTCGGGCAGACCGCGCTTTCCACCGGTGACGACGCGATGGTGTCAATGATGGACATCGTTGAATCCACCGGCGGCGTGTCGGATGAACGCTTCAGCTATCCGGCCGGGCTCTTCGACTTCGAGGTGCAGGGATTGCCGACGCCCGGCCACTCTGTCCGGGTAGTGATTCCCCAGGCAACAGCTCTCGCCGCCGGCAGCCGCTACCGCAAATATGGCGCCTCGGGATGGTCCAATTTTGTGGTCGACGCCAGCAATGAGGTGGCGTCCGCTGCAGGGCAGCCGGGCGTGTGCCCCGCACCGGGCAGCAGTGATTATCAGCCGGGGCTCGCGGCAGGTCACTACTGCGTCCAGTTGACGATCGAAGATGGCGGCCCGAATGATGCCGATGGCGAGAGCAATCGCATCGTCCGGGACCCCGGAGGCGCCGCGGTCGTCGCTATCGCATCAACGGTAGCCGCAGCGCTGACGGCAACGAGCAACAGCAACGTGAGTGCTGGCCAGGCGGACGTTCCCATGCTGCGCTTCACTCTGTCGAGCAACACCTCCGACGTCACGCTCGACGAACTGCAGCTTACGGCCAGCGGCAGCGGCGACGACGCAACTGACGTTACAGCCGTGAATCTATGGCTGGACGCCGACGGAGACGGGGCGATTGATGCGGGCACGAGGCCGATCGGCAGCGGCCGCTTCAACGGTAACAACGGCAGCCTGACGATTGGACTGACGACATCGCTGACGCTTGACGCCGGCGAGACCCACTTTGTCGTCACCTACGACTTCTGAGGCTCAGGAGATGGAACGGCAAACAACCAGGGACACAGAAACCATGAAACGACTTCCTCGCACGACAAGGCTCCCCATACTCGGTTTTGTGCTGCTGTCACTCGCAGCCTGCGGAGGCGGGGGCGGTGGTGGCAACGGCGGCGGTAACAACGGCGGGGGCGGCGGCGTGACCCCCCCGCCACCGCCGGCCAGTCAGACTTACAGCGTGGCGCTCACCGGGGTGACGCTAACCGACCGTCAGACCGATGACGCTGTAGCTCCGTCGGGACTACCGATCGCTGGTGCCACCGCTACGCGAAACCCCTGAAGACGCCAACACTATTGGAATGCCCGGTCCATGCCTGAGCATGATGCTGAGTTGGATTCCGGCATCGACGAAGGGCGGTGGCGACTGGCGAAGGCGCTGTTCGCCGCCGCCGTCAGAATGGAAGCGACATCGAGGAGTGACTGGCTGGACGCCTGTTGCCGCGATGACCCCGCGCTACGCGACCTGGTCAGTCGCCTGCTCGACCAGGACGAGAGAGACGGTGACCCGATTGCCTCGACGGTGCGACGTGCCGCTCACTCGACCGCCTGCCGAATCCAGGCCCGGGCAAAACGCAGGTCCTCATAGGCGGTACTTGCCGCGGTCCCGGCGACCTTTGCCGCATCGTCAACCGACAGTCCGCTGAAATAAACGAGCTCGACAAGCTGCGCGGCGCGCGGGTCCCGGTCGGCAAGCGTCGACAGCGCCTCGTCCAGCGCCAGAATCGGCATCGGGTTGCTGCCGCCCGCGTCGCCCACGCTCTCCGTCACCGTGACGTGTAGCGCGCCGTCGCCACGCTTCTTTCTACCCTTGCCACGAGCGTGATCGACCAGCACACGTCGCATCATGCGTGCTGCCAGAACAAAGAAATGCTGACGATCGTTGTAGTCGATCTCAGAGCCCACCATGCGCATGAAAGCCTCGTTGACCAGCGCGGTGGCCTGCAGGGTATGGCCTGCGTTCTCGGAGCGCATGTAGCCGCCGGCAAGGTCATGCAGCTCCCGGTAGATAAATGGCGCAAGCGCTTCCATGGCCGACTCATCGCCGTTCTGCCAGTCGCTCAGGAGCTGCGTAATGTCGTTACTGTCCGCCACGTCAGATCCGAGCAATCACTGCCGGTAGATACGGAGCAGCGGTTCGGTGAACGGGCGATAGCGTTCCGCCTCTTCGGATTTGCCCTGCGCTTCGAGCAATGCGATGAGGTATAGCGACGCCTGCGCCGTAATCTGGTGTTCGTCGCCAACGATCTCGCGCAAATCGGCAACGCTGCCGGTGAGCAGCTCCGAAGCTTCCGTTACGGCACCCTGCTCGGCCAGGGCCCGGCCCAGCACGGCTCGGCCCAGCGCTTCCACATGCTTCTCATGCTCCGGAACCTCTCGCATGCGATCGAGCGTTCCGCGCACCAGCGGCTCTGCCTCGTCCGGCTTTCCCAGCTCGACCCGGGTATCGGAAAGGCCCACTTCGGCGGCCGCGAGGAATGGGTGATAGTCGCCGTAAGCTTCGTGATAGATGCCAATGGCGGTTTCCAACAGGCGCTCCGCATCCTCGTGATTTCTCTCGAGCTGCCGAAGGCGCGCCAGGTTTACGAGACCCCAGGCATAGTAAGGGTGGTCGTTGCCATAAAGGCTCAGCTCCACCTCGCTGGCGCGCAGCAGGTACTCATTGGCCTGCTCGAAGCGGCCGGACTGGGCCAGCGTGCGTCCGAGCGACGACAGCTGGACTTCGTAATCTTCGCTTTCCTCACCGAGGACTCGGCGGGTGTGCTCAACGGCCTGCTCAAGATACGGCAGCGCTTCGTCGAGACGTCCGGCGCGACGGTGGATAAGGCCGATGTTGTTCAGGAGTGCACCCATCAACGGATCCTGCTCCTGCCCGCGCTCCCGTAGCAGCGTCAGCGCCTTTTCGTAGCTGGCAAGCGCGGTTTCGGGATCGCCCAGCGCATCACTCGCATTGCCAATCTGATTCAGTATGTCCGCTTCGTAGCGATGATGCTCGTGCCCGGGTGGCAGGGCGACCAGGATGTCGTAGGCGACGCGAAACTCGGGCAGCGCCAAGCCGTGTGTGCCGGCATGGCGCAAAGCGTTGCCGAGTTCGCGACGCGTCGCCGCAACCTCGTGGGAGCCGGCGCCCAGCGCGGCAATCTGACGATCGCGAGTTTCTTCAAGGATGGCTATGGCCGCCTGAATGTCGCCGCCGGAAAGGTAGCCCAGAAGGCCGCGGCCGCGCATGGACTGCAGCGTCTCGAGATGGTCCGGTCCCAGCTCACGCAGCCGAATAGCGTAGGCCTGCTCGGTAAGTTCGAGGCCCCGCTCATACTGGCTCATCGCATGATAGGTATCAGCAATGGTCTGCATCATGCGAGCCTGCTCGATAGGCTGATCGGCAAGCTCGGTCTGAATTCGCTCGGCGCCGCTTTCGAGGATATCGAGTACGGTTATCTCCTCTCCGACACTTTGGAACCGGTCCGCACCGCGCAGCAATTCCTGCAGAAAAGTCGACATCTCTTCGGCGCGCGCCTGGGCAGCCTCCGCGGCATCACGCTCGGTAACGATGCGCTGGACAAAGACAGTGCTGCCGATGGCGATGACCATCAGCATCGCAGCAATTGTCGCCATCGGCGCCCGGCGTCGGCGCAGAAACTTGCCGGTTCGATATCGCCAGTTGTCCGGTCGCGCGAGCACCGGCTCGTTCTTCAGATATCGGCGAATGTCATCGGCCAGAGCGCGCGCCGAGTCGTAGCGCCGACCGGGCTCGGCTCTCAGCCCCTTCTGGACAATGGTGTCGAGATCTCCCTTCAACGTGCGGGCGAGACGTCGTGCCGCAACGCCGTCTTTCAGATATCGCTCCGAGCGAAACACGGCCTGGCTGGGGGGCTCCCGCTCGCCGTCACAAATAGCGAGCTGAAGCGCGACGGAGTCTGTGGTGTCGACGTTGTATGGACTGGCATCGACCATCAGCTCGTAGAGCAGCACGGAGAGTGAGTAGATGTCCGTAGCCGTGGTTAGCGGTTGGCCGCGGAGCTGCTCCGGGCTGGCGTAGCGTGGCGTCATGGCGCGTTGACCCGCAACCGTCACCTCAGCGCGGCCTTCGTCAAAGAGCTTGGCGACGCCAAAGTCGAGCAGCTTTGGATCACCACCGGCATCGACCAGAATGTTGGAGGGCTTGATGTCTCGATGAACGATGAGGTTGCCGTGTGCGTCCTGAACCGCTGAACAGACCTTCAGGAACAACTTCAGGATGTCATCAAGGCCCAGGTTCCGGCTGCGGCAGTACGCATCTATAGGTTCGCCGCGGATGTACTCCATGGCGAGCCAGGGAACCCGGCTGTCCGTAGTACCTCCGTCGATCAGCCGTGCTATGTACTTGTGCTGCAGCCTTGCCAGGATGCGCCGCTCATCCCCGAAACGATCCAGATCCGCTGATGCAAGCATGCCCGGGTCAACGATTTTGACGGCCGCCTGCTGCTCGTAGTCAGAGTCGACACGTTCGGCCAGATACACGACGGCCATGCCGCCGCGCCCAAGGGGCTCGACAAGACGCCAGCCGCCGAGTGTCTGGCCGACACTGATCTCAAATCGTGTGACTAACGCCTCGGCGGCGGCACCCTCGACGCTGGAGCGAATACGATCATCGCCCCCTTCTTCCGCCGACAACAGGCGACTGACCTCCAAGTGCATCGCCGGCTCTTCCGCCGCGAGACCCTTCAGACGCGCCGATCTCTGCTCAGCGGAAAGCCCGGCGAGTTCGTTAAAGAGCTGCTTGACGCGTTCCCAGTGGGTATCGGCCATGCGGGGATTATGGGCGAAGTCTCCAGACCTAGTCGAATCAGGGGGTTGGATTGAGCGCCTGGGCAACGGTTGGTCGCCGACGGCCGAGCCGATACCATGCGGCTTGGCCACGCCTTACGCTATCAAGAGACTGTTATGTCAAGAATTGCGCCCTTGTTTGCCCTGCTCGCCGTTCTCTTTTCAATCCCAGGTCTGACATTTGCGCAGCCGATTCCTGTCGATGAAATTCGCGAGCGCGTGGACGACCACTATCGCGATGCGCTCGAGCTGTACCGGGAGTTCCTGAGTCTGCCCAACGACGCGACTTTCGAGGAAGACATACTCGAACTGGTCGAGTGGATGGAGCCGGTGTTCGAGGACCGCGGCTTCGACGTGCAGCGCATTCCCACGGCGCGGAGCCCGCTGCTGCTGGCACAGCGCGGCAACGATCCGACCAAGCGCACGGTACTTGTTTATCTGCAATCCGACGGTCAGCCGGTCGATCCGAGTGCCTGGTTCCAGGAAGACCCGTTCGAGCCGGTGCTGAAGGAGCAAAACGCCAGCGGCGACTGGGACGAGATTTCCTGGCGCAGCATCTACGGCGAGGTTGATCCCGACTGGCGCGTGTTCGCCCGCTCGGCGTCAGACTCCAAGGGGCCCATGACCCAGTTCCTGGTGGCGATGGATATCCTGAACGAGCTCGATCACGAGTTCGCCTACAACATGAAGGTGATCGTCGACACCGAGGAGGAGATGAGTTCGCCGTATCTGCCGCAGGCGGTCATCGACAATCGGGACCTGCTTGCCGCCGACATGCTGCTGATCTTCGATGGCCCACCGCACGCCTCGAACGAACCCACGGTGAAGTTCGGCGCCCGCGGCATCGTCACGATTACGCTCGACACCTACGGACCTCGGGTGCCACAGCACAGCGGTCACTACGGCAACTACGCCCCCAACCCGGCGTTTCACATGTCGCGCATCCTGAGCTCGATGAAGGCCGCCGACGGCAAGGTAACGATTCCAGGCTTCTACGACGGCATCGAGCTCAGTGAAGAGGTCAAGCAGATTCTCGCGGCGGTGCCCGATGACGAATATGCGATCCGCGCCGCGCTCGGCATCGCGCAGTCGGACTCGATTGGCGACAACCTGCAGGAGTCGGTGCAGTACCCCTCGTTGAACATTCGCGGCCTGTCGTCGGGCTGGGTGGGTGACAAGGCGCGAACGATCGTTCCGTCGACGGCCACCGCGGAGATCGACATTCGCCTCGTGAAGGAATCTGACCCCAACTACCTCGTCGGCCTGGTGCGGCAGCACATTGAGGAGATGGGCTACTACGTCATCGACCGACCGCCGACGGAAGACGAGCGCCAGAGCTATCCGCATATCGTCAGCTTCACCAGCAACTACGGCTATGCGGCGTATCGCTCGGAGTTTTATGAAGCCGCCGGACGCATGGCCCGCGCCGGACTAACGCATCTCTATGGCAAGGAACCCATCCTCATTCGTACCAGCGGTGGCTCCATCCCGATCTCACCATTCGTCGACACGCTTGGCATCCCGGCCGCCAGCGTGCCGACCGTTAACATCGACAACAACCAGCACAGCCCGAACGAGAACATCCGCCTTGGCAACTTCAAGGAAGGCATCGCGATGCTGGTGTCGGTTCTGAGCCAGCAGCTGGATTGAAGCCAGACGTCGAGCACACCGTGGGAGCGGCTTCCAGCCGCGATCGGATTTTGAATCGCGGCTGGAAGCCGCTCCCACGAACATTCACGACGTATCGCCTGTCGCCGTCTAGTATCCTGCAACTCTCACCTAGCCCCACGGCCCGCCTGCCTACGAATGCTGCAACTCTCAAACGTCACGCTGCCGCTCGACCCGGCCGAGTCCTTTGATCACAGGTTCGCCGCGGGCGAGATCACGGTCGTGCTCGGCGCGAACCAGTCCGGCAAAACGGATCTTTGCCGGCTTATCGCCGGACTCAACACGCGGGCGACAGGTTCGCTGCAGCTCGACGGCGATGACCTTGGCGCACTAAACACGCGCGAACGGCCGGTCAGCCTCGTCTACCAGGCCTTCATCAATTACCCGAACCTGACGGTGGCCGAGAACATCGCCTCGCCGCTACGCGCTCAGCGCGTGCCGGATGCCGAACGCCGGGTTCAGGTCGACGATCTGGCGCGCATGCTGCAGATCTCGGAACTCCTTGATCGGCATCCGCACGAGCTGTCCGGCGGACAACAGCAACGCGTTGCCATCGCGCGAGCGCTGGCGAAGGATGCCCGCGTGCTGCTGCTCGATGAGCCGCTGGTCAATCTCGATTTCAAGCTGCGTGAGGCGCTGGAAAGCGAGCTCGGCGAGTTGCTGCGTTCAACCGGCAAGGTCGTTATCTGGACCAGCAGCGACTCGCGAGATGCCTTCGCGCTTGGCGATCAGGTGCTGCTGTTGGATGGCGGTCGCAAGATCCAGTCCGGCACGCCCATGGACGTCTACCAGCATCCGGCAAGCCTCACCGCTATGGCCCTGCTCGCGGAGCCTGGCATCAATCGCTTCAGCCGCAACGGCAACGATTGCGCGTTGCGCCCGGAGCACCTGGACCTTGAAGTGGATGGCAACGGCGGTGCACGTATCGACTTTCGCATGACGGTCACCGCGTTCGAGACCAACGGGGATGAGTCCTTCATCCACGGCCATGTCGAGGCCAACGACTGGGTGGTTCGCTGCCGCGGCATTCAGCCGGCCACCGTTGGCAGCACACTCGCGCTCTCCGCCCGCAGCGACGACGTGCAGACGTTCTGACATGGCGAGAATCTCTCTTGAACAACTCGCCTTTCGCTATCCCGGCGCTGCGGATGAAACGATTCGCGGGCTGGATCTCGACATAGCCAACGGCGAGGCGCATGCGCTGCTCGGCGCGAGCGGCGCCGGCAAGACCACGCTGCTAAACCTGCTCTCGGGACTGCTCGCACCCACCGGCGGCCGGCTGATGTTCGACGGTGAGGATCGTTCCCGGGCCAGCGGTCGTGACCGAAACGTCGCGCAGGTGTTCCAGTTCCCGGTGCTCTACGACTCGCTGACCGTGGCAGAGAACCTGGCCTTTCCGCTCAAGGTTCGCGGCGCCTCGACAGCAGCCATCAAGCAGCGAATCGATACGATCTCTGCAGAACTGGAGATTGACCAGCTGCGATCGAGAAAGCCCGCCTCGCTGTCGCTGTTCGAGAAACAGCTCGTGGCCGTCGGCAAGGCGCTGGTGCGGCCGGATGTATCGATGGTGCTGCTCGATGAACCTTTAACCGCTGTCGAACCGAAGGTGAAGTGGCGGCTCCGTCAAACGCTCAGAAAGGTGCAGGCGGATCTTGGCGTCACGATGGTGTACGTCACTCACGACCAGACCGAAGCGCTGACCTTCGCCGACCGGGTCTCGGTGCTGGCAGATGGACGCATTCTGCAGACCGGCACACCGGATGAGGTTTATGCCGCCCCGGAACACGAGTTCGTCGGCCACTTCGTCGGCAGCCCGGGCATGAACTTCCTGCCGGCCGACGCGCTGGGGGTGACTAACGGAGAGCGTGTCGGTTTTCGTCCCGAGTGGGCGAGGCTCGGCGACAGCGGCGCGACTGCCGGCACGATCGTCGGCACGGTCTCCCGGCTGCGAACGCTCGGCAGCCGCGATGGTCGGCCATGGGGCATCGTGATGCTGGACACCGACCATGGCGAGCTTGCTGTGCGTGGACCGATCGATCCGGACGAGCAGAAGCCGGGCACCCGAACCAGCTTGTCGGTTGATCAGTTCGTCACGTTTAAAGACCAACGCCGCGTGAATACCAATGAGCGCGTTTAAGCCAAAGGACAATCGCGCCTGGCTCGGCGTCATGCCGGTCGTGCTGATCGTCGCCTTCAGCGCCGTCATCCCGCTGATGACGGTGGTGAACTACTCCGTGCAAGACATCCTCGATTTCAATTCGCGGTTCTTTGTTGGTTTCGAGTGGTACCGGGATACGTTGGCCGATGAACGCTTCCGCGAAGCCTTCCTGCGGCAGGTGCTGTTCAGCCTGACAATTCTGCTGATCGAGATTCCGCTCGGCATTGCCGTGGCGAGGGGCGTGCCGCGCAACAGTCGCTGGACGCCGCTGATTCTTATCCTGCTTGCACTGCCGCTCCTGATTCCCTGGAACGTCGTTGGCACCATCTGGCAGATCTACGCCCGCCCGGACATTGGCCTGCTCGGCGCCGCGATCAATGGGCTGGGCATCGACTACAACTACACGGCCGAAGCGCTGCATGCCTGGATCACCCTGGTTGCCATGGACGTCTGGCACTGGACCTCGCTGGTTGCGCTGCTGACCTTCGCCGGGCTCTCCTCCATTCCGCTGCCCTTCTACCAGTCCGCCGAACTCGACGGCGCCGGCAAGTGGCAGACCTTCAGGCTTGTAGAGCTGCCGCGACTTCGCGGCGTGCTGATCATCGCCGTGCTGCTGCGCCTGATGGACAGCTTCATGATCTACACCGAGC